>JAYSMB010000209.1:0-10486 GCA_043725065.1 Burkholderiales bacterium | reverse complement strand
GATCGCCTTGCACGCGCGCCGCTCGGCCGATTCGATCGAGCGCTGGCGCGAGCACCGACCTGGCGCGCCGATTGTCCTGGTGCTGACCGGAACCGACCTGTATCGCGACCTCGATGTTGATCCGAATGCTCGACATTCGTTGCAGTGTGCCAGCAGGGTCGTGGTGTTGCAGGAGGCAGGTCTTGACCGTCTCGATGCGGCCAGCCGCGCCAGGGCGACGGTGATCGTGCAGTCGGCACCGGCGCTGCTTGCCTCCCGCGCCGCCGACGATGCCGATTTCGTCGCCGTCGGTCACCTGCGCGAAGAAAAGGATCCTGAGACGCTGATGGGTGCCGCTCGCCAGCTCGATGCAGGCGCGGCGCCCCGACCGGCCATCGTCCACATCGGCGGCCCGCTCGACCCCCGCCTGGCCGATGCGGCCCGCGCCACGATGGCGGCCTGTCCTTCGTATCGCTGGATCGGCGCCTTGCCGCATGGCGCGGCCAGGCGCGCTATCGCGCGGGCGCGGGCGCTGGTCCACATGAGCCGCATGGAAGGCGGCGCCAATGTCGTGATCGAGGCGGTGCGTTCGCGCGTGCCGGTGCTGGCGAGCCGGATCGACGGCAACGTCGGCCTGCTGGGCGCCGACTACGACGGCTACTTCGCGGTCGGCGATGCCGGCGCGCTGGCCGGCTTGATGCGTCGCTTCATCGATGACGACGCATTCGCGGCGCACCTTGGCGCGCAGTGTGCGGTCCGCGAGCCGCTGTTTCGGCCCGCGGCCGAGCGCCGCGCCGTGCGCGCGCTGCTGGCCGACCTCGTCCCAGCGCGGTCTTCCTGCCGCTGAGACAATCGAGCCCCGCCTTCGATCGACTTCGCATGAACGACGACTCCACCAATGCCTGCGCACCGCCGGGCGCCGCGCCTGTTCGCCTGACCAGCTTTTCACACGGCGGCGGTTGCGGTTGCAAGATCGCGCCGGGGGTGCTTTCGGCGATCCTGCGCTCGAGCGCCGGCGGCATCGTTCCGAAGGAGCTCATGGTCGGCATCGAGACCGCCGACGATGCCGCCGTGTACAAGCTCAACGACGAGCAGGCGCTGATCGCCACCACCGACTTCTTCATGCCCATCGTCGACGACCCGTTCGACTTCGGTCGGATCGCGGCGACCAATGCGATCAGCGATGTCTACGCGATGGGCGGCCGGCCGATCATGGCGCTGGCCTTGGTGGCGATGCCGATCGACAAGCTGACCGTCGAGCAGATCGGCGAGGTGGTACGCGGCGGCGAATCGGTCTGCCGCGAAGCGGGCATTCCGATCGCCGGTGGCCACACCATCGATTCGGTCGAGCCGATCTATGGCCTGGTCGTCATGGGCATCGTGCATCCCGGCAAGGTGCGCCGCAACTCCGATGCGAAGGCGGGCGACGTGCTCGTGCTCGGCAAGCCGATCGGCGTCGGCGTGCTCTCGGCTGCGCTCAAGAAGAACGCGCTCGACGCCGCCGGTTACCGGCAGCTCATCGACACGACGACGCGCCTCAACACGCCCGGCATCGCGCTCGCCGACATGGCCGGCGTGCATGCGATCACCGACGTCACCGGCTTCGGCCTGGCCGGCCATGCGCTCGAGATGGCGCGCGGCGCCGGCCTCGGCGTCACGATCGAATGGTCGAAAGTGCCGCTGCTCGACGGCGTTGCCGGGATGGCGCGCGACGGCTTCGTCACCGGCGCTTCCGGGCGCAACTGGGCCGGCTACGGCGCCGAGGTCGAGCTCGCTGCGGCGTTGCCACCGGTTGCACGCGATTTGCTCAGTGATCCGCAGACTTCGGGCGGGTTGCTGGTTGCCTGCGACCCTTCGAGCGTAGAGGACGTGCTCGCCGTCTTTCGTGCGCAGGGATTCGACGCCGCAGCGGTCATCGGGTCGGTGCGGACCGGCCCGGCCGGCCTGCGCGTCCTCGCCTGAACGCCGCGTTCGACCCTACTTCTTTGTCGGAGGCGGGGGCCGAGCCACACCGCGCACGATGTGGCGAATGTCGGCTTCGGGGTGCTCGGCGCTTGGTTCCGCCGGATGCGCCAGAGACTTGAGGCGCGCCCAATCAGTTCTGGACTGCACCGGAGTGGATTTCGGCCGCGTCAAACCAATTCCGGCAGATGCCCTGGGCGTCCACGATTGATGAACAGATGGGTCGGTTCGGCTCGAAACCATGCGAATGAACGCACCGCCAAGTCGGCAACCGTCTTCGTGAAGCTCCCACTGCCTCGGTGCTCGTACGCCGTGACGAAAAAGATTCGATCAGGCGCGAAGCCCGCCGAGGTCGCGAGGCGAAGCAAATCAGCTTTTCGACGCTCACTCGCCGGTCCGTCGGTCGCGACGATCTCGACAAACACGAACATGGCCTCGCTGCCCGCTCCTACATCGACGAGGATGATGTCGGGCAAGGTCTTGGCGGGGTCGATGTGCAAGCCGAGGCGGCCGGCCAGCGCGACATCTGCTTCGCGCACCTTGCTCGCAGAATCGGAGAACCACAGCACCGCCGGCATCTTGAGGAAGCGGGGCGCGAACTCTTCGATCACCGCTTTGGCGATGGTGGAACTTGGCCCCGGAGCGAGCCGGTGCGTGGTGCCGTTCGGATAGGTGACGAGCAGATGGCCGCCTGCCGCCGTGGCACCAGCCTGGATCAAACTCAATCGGGCTCGCGCCGCGGGACTGAGGTGGGCCGCCTGCCGCTCGAAGACGGCTTTTTCTAGCGCGGCGCCGCTGAGCGCTTCGTCTAGAAGTGCCGCAAATTCCTTGCCCAGTGCGTATCGAGGCAGACCGGAGGTGGTGGGCAACGCGCGCTCGATCACGGCGCCGTTCGGTACGAGGCCGAGCCGAATGGTCTCGTCGCGGATCGGCTCACGGCTGTTGGGCTTTTACCAAGGTTTGACGACCGCTGCCTTCTTCTGGCTCGACATGCGTGAGCACCAGGCCTCGCGTGATTCAGCGTCCAGGGCTCGCGCGGCCTTGTCGGTCATGTCGGTCACCATGGACGGGCGGACCCATCGCTGCGAACCTTCAATCGCGCCGGCGTACAGCATGACGAACAGGGCTCGAAACCGGTCCGAGTTCAGCCGACATCACCCCAACTCGCGGGCGACGATCGCCTCTAGGTCTGCCGGGTCGTTCGCGACTTGGCGTCCGATCCGATTGATCACCGCAAGCGTGGGCAAAGGCAAGGCCCGCAACTCCGTCGCGCTGACCTGCGTGTTGCCGCTGCTGATCCGCACATAGGCGTCGAGAAGTTGCGAGTTGAGGACTGCCGCCAGCCCGACGCATTCATCCGGTCCGAGCGCGCCGTTCGGTCGATGGATGTAGTTGAGGTGGTTCTCGAGTCCAACTCGCTCACAGGGCAAGGCTTCTGCGAAGTAAGGAGCGGCAACAAGCCGCCGCGCTTCTTCCTTGGCCGTGAAGCGGCGCAAGAGTACGTAGTTGCGATTCGCAAGCAGCAGGTGCCGTGACGACGGCACGTCTTCAATGTGTTCCGGCTTGCGAGTCGCCAGCGGCCACTGGCTGGCCATCGCCTTGACGTGTTGCAACCAGAGCAGAGGGACCGTGTGTTCGTCTTGCTCATGGCGCAGAAATTCTTTGGCCCTGAAGGCGACGACCGGCCCTGTGGAAACGCTCAGCCCGAGCTTGCGCAGAGAGCCTGTCCACTCGGAGACGATGCGGCGGACGCGGTCGTCGCGTTCGTCGGCGGGCAGATGCACGATTCGGTGCGTGCGATCGTTGCCTCGAACCACCTCGTCGATCGGCAACGTTCTGGATCGACTGGCGCCGATGTCAGCCGATCCGCCGCTGATCGTGAGACGGACCGAAGAATCCGGCGATGGGTCGCCGCGAGTTCCGGCTGTGATGACAGTTTCTTGCAGCACCGCTTCGAACGCTTCGGTCCGGGATTCGAAAACGTGCAGATCGGTCACCTGGACGCGATCGAAGAACCACGCCCTGAAGCGCTGGAAGTAGGGGCCGCTGGCGAATGACCGCGGTGTGATGAAAACAAGGCGACCGCCAGGACGCAAAACCGCCGCGCCGAGGGCCATGAACAGCCCATAGACGTTGGGCTGTCCGTGAACTACCAGCAGACATGCCTGCGCGCGTGGGTCGGACCGTTGGAGTTTGAAATAGGGCGGATTGCAAATGACCGCGTCGAAGTTCTCGTCGTGCGGAAAGAGGCTCGCGTCGAGTGCGCCCGCATTGGCAAGGACGAAGTCGCGGACGTGAAGTTGCGGCTCAAGCACGATGCCCCTGCGCGACAACCAACGCTGCAAGTGCGCGATGCTGGCTTCGAGAACCGGAACGAGTCCGGCATCGATCTCGTACAGGACCAGTTCGATTCGCGTAGGCGGCGATTCGGCCAGGGCGAGCGACTCGCAAGCAGAAGCCGCCAGCACGCCGGCGCCCGCCGCCGGGTCGAGCAATCGGACGACTGGTCCATTGCCCTCGGCAGCGAGGTTTCCCATGAACTGCGCGACCGGGATCGGTGTCAGATAGTGACCATGGCGCTTGCGATGGTCGTCGTCGATGCAGTCCCCGTACCAACGCCCGAGCTGATCCGCGTATGAAGTCGGAGACTGCTTCGCCAGTGGCAGCGGCAGGCTCTCGCTCGGCCAGATCCGGGCAGGTCTTGTCAGCATCGAGTCTTCCGCATGATGCGCGGGAGCATATCAAGCTGCGACGACGTGCTCCTCG
The DNA here is from genome assembly GCA_043725065.1 of Burkholderiales bacterium. Classification (GTDB taxonomy): domain Bacteria; phylum Pseudomonadota; class Gammaproteobacteria; order Burkholderiales; family Burkholderiaceae_C; genus Schlegelella_A. Next base: position 5,779 of record JAYSMB010000209.1, on the reverse strand, counting down.
ACAGGCAAATCGAAGAGCAAGTGTTCCGTGGTCTCCAAAGGGCCGAAGTCAGCCTCCGCCAGCAAACCCTCGAGCGCCGACATGGCTTCGCGCGGGACGCTGGCCTGCGCCCGCTCCGCGATCTCCGCTGCCAGCGTGCGCATCTGCCGCGCCGAATGGCGAATCCGCTTGCGAAAGCCCGCGTCGTCGAGCGTGTCGTTGAGGCTCTTGTTGAGATCGCTGAACCAGGGCAGCGACGCCTGGTCGAGCATCACGGCCGGGTTGGCAACCTGCGCCAGTGGCCGCGCCGCCGACCAGGCTCGCAGGAGCGCCTGCACTTCGACATTGAGCGCCTGACAGTGCGCGAGCTCGGCGCGCAATTCCGAGAACGCGGCCAGGTCGGCAAGGCGTCGCTGAAAGAAGAACTGCGCCAGCACGCCCCAGTAGTAGGTGTAGTCCCAGATCACCTTGACCGGCAGCACCTCGGGGTCGCCGAAGATCGCGTACTGATCGGTGTAGAGGGCGAGCGTGCTCTCGTAGAAGGAGTGAAAAATCTGGTCGTAGATCGTCGCGTGCGCGGCTAGCGGCCTGCCGGCGCGGTCGCGCGCAATGAGCTCGGTGATGTAGGTGTTGGCGATGCCGATGAAGTCGCTGCCGGGCGAATAGAACGGGTCGAGAAAGAGGCCCGCCTCGCCGGTGAGCGCCCAGCGCTGACCCGAGAACACCTGCTTGCAGCCGTAGGAGAAGTGGCGAAAGAAGGCGAAGTCCATCAGTCGGTCGCGCTTGTCGTCGAGCTCGTCGAAGACGCTGGGCTGGTACTTCTCGAGCCAGTCCATCGCTTTGTCGAAAGTGTTCATCGTCTCGAGCGGATGCAGCTTCGCGTCGGCGACGATGCCCACCGAATGCGAGCCCGATGACAGCGGGATCAACCACACCCAATAGCCGGCGCCGACCATGTGGTTGGTCGACTGCCAGCGCGCTTGCGGGTCGCATCGCTCGCGCCAGGCCGGGTCGCTCGACCAGTCGTCGATCGTGATCCGGTCCTTCATGCGGAACCAGACGGCGTTGGCGTCGTGTGCGTTCGGCTCGGCCAGGCCGAGCTTCTTCTTGATGAGCCCGGCGCGGCCGCAGGCATCGATGAGCCAGGTCGATTCGGCCTCGCGCGCTTCGCCGGCAAGGTCGTACGCAACGCGATGCGGTGTGCCTGAGGGGCCAAGCTCGATGTCGCGGACCATCGCGCCGCAGACGACCGCGATGCCGCGTCGCGTCGCTTCTTCGCCGAGAAAGTTCTCGAAGATGCCGCGGTCGATCTGGTAGCTCGGCACGGCCAGGAAACGGCTCGCGCCGATCTCGGTCACGGCGTCGATGTCGCGCCGGCCTTCCGACGAGAAGAAGCGAAAGCCGAACTTCTTCAACTGGCGTTGTTCGAGGTGCTGGGTCAGGCCGAGCACTTTGCTGAAGTAGTTGGCGCCAATTTCGACCGACGACTCGCCGACCTTGTACGCCGCCTCCGGTACCGGATGGAACCGGCGCTCGAGCACGAGGATGTCGAGGTCGGCGAAGGTCTGCTTCAACTGCAGCGCCAGCGTCAGGCCGGCCAGACCGCCGCCGGCGATGACGACGTCGTGTCGCGTTTTCATGGCGTCAGGCGCAGCGCAAGAGAGCGCGAAAGCGGCAAGTCGAGCCGCCCGGTCGCGCCCAGTGCCAGCGCTTCCAGAAACGGCAGGACATCGGCCATCGCATTGCCGGCAAGGGCGCGTGCAGCGCCGGAACGCAGCGGCGCGGCGGCGGCCGGTCCGGACACGAGCGTCGCTTCGAAGCTTGCCCGGGTCGTCGCGCCGGGCGCGGGCGCGAGAACGAATGCGGCGGCGAGCAAGCCGTCGCTCCGCGTCACCGAGGCGAGCGCGCCGATCGCTTGCACGTCGTAGGCCACCAGCAGCACGGCGCGATCGTCGGCCACGCACTGGGTTGCCGCTTCGAGCAGGCCGGTGGCGAAGCTCGCGTCGAACGCGCTCAAGGCCGTGCTGGCCGCCATGCATCCGGTGCCGATGGTCCAGTAGCCGGCCGAGGCGTTGTGCACCGAGTTGTGAAAGCGCGTCGGCGAGATCAGGGTCGGCTGCGCCGCCAGCGTCGAGCACATGTAGTCGTTGACGGCAAGGTCGCCGTGCGCGGAGGTGAAGATCGACGGCAGCGTCGCCGCGTCGCGACCGGACTCGCGCACCGCCGCCGCCGCGACCTCGAGCGCGAGGGCGACGCTGTCGGGCGCGCGGCGTCGTTCGGCCGGTGCCAGGATCTCCGGCGCCGGGCGCCCGGCGGGCGGCTCGACCGGCCCGTCTTCGCCGCGAAACGCGGCCCGCGCGATCGGCCAGCCAGGCAGCGAAGGCGCCCAGAAGGCGACGCTTTCGATGCAGAAGCGAAGCGAGCTCATCGCCGTGTCTCGCTGCCGAACAGCAGCGCGCAGTTGTTGCCGCCGAAGCCGAACGAATTGCTGAGTGCGAGGCGAACCTTGCCTCGGGCCGATGCCGTGCGGATCTGCGGGCCGCAAGCGGCGTCGAGGTGCCGCGTGTTGACGGTGCCCGGCATGAACCCGGTCTCGAGCGCGAGCAGGCTGGCAGCCGCCTCGACGATGCCGGCCGCGCCGAGCGTGTGGCCGGTCCATCCCTTGGTCGAACTCGCGTGGGTACGCGCCGGGAAGCGGCGCGCGACGAGCGCGGCTTCGACCTCGTCGTTTTTCGCGCTGGCGGTTCCGTGCAGGTTGATGTAGTCGATCTCGCCAGCGTCGACGCCGGCGCGCGCCAGCGCATCGTCGAGAGCGCGCTCGGCTCCCGCCCCTTCGGGGTGCGGCGTCGACATGTGGTGCGCGTCGCTCGATTCGCCGTAGCCCAGCAGGCACGGCATCGCGCCGTCGCCCGTGCTGTCCATGCGTTCGAGCAGGGCAAAGCCCGCCGCTTCGCCGATGCTGATGCCGTCGCGGTCGGCGTCGAACGGACGGCACGGACCGGGCGCGACGAGTTGCAAGGCGTTGAAGCCGAACAGGACGCTGCCGCACAAGGTGTCGACGCCGCCGACGATGGCCGCATCGACCAGGCCCAGGCGCAGCATCCGCTCGGCCGCGGCAAACACCTTGGCGCTCGACGAGCAGGCGGTGGAGATCGTGACGCACGGGCCTTCGAGGGCGAGCGCTTCGTGCACGAAGTTGGCAAGCGAATGCGGCGTGTGGACCCGCGGATTGCGGTTGTTGGGCGGGAATCGACCTTCGGCGTCGAGGCTGCGATACGCGTCTTCAGTGCCGCCGATGCTCGATGTCGAGGTGCCGAGCACCAGCGCGACGCGGGCCGGCCCGTAGCGCTCGCGCGCGGCGTGGGCGGCATCGATGAAGTCGTCGGCGACCAGGCCGAGCCAGGCCAACCGGTTGTTGCGGCAATCCCAGCCGGCGAGCGGCCTGGGCAGCGAAGTCGATTCGATATCGGCGACACGGCCGATCCAGGTCGCGAGCGGGCTGGCTCCGAAGTCGTTCGGGCGAAGGGCGCTGACGCCGGCCTTCATGGCGGCGAGCAACGCCGCCCTGCCGTTGCCGGCGGCTGTCGTCGTCGTATAAGCAGTGATCCGGAGGGGGGCGATGCGCTGCAGCACGGTGGTGGCGTCGAGATGAGACGTAAATTATCGGCCAGCATCCGCCGTCGCCCTTCGTGCGTAGGAATAGCGCACCTGTGGTATCCGAGGAGGTTCGGGCATGACGTCGCGCGGCAGCAATCTGGCCCTGAACTGGGTCGAGCAAGGGCTGGTCCCGGACCGGGTCGTCCGCCTTGGCATCCGCCGCCTGCTCAAGGAGCGGCTGGCCGAAATCGGCGATGGCGACGCCGAGGCTTCGGCGCGAACGGCCGAGACCTTTGTCGCGTCGCTGACCCAGTCCGAAGTGGCGCTGATGACCGAGAAGGCCAACGAGCAGCACTATGAAGTGCCGGCGGAATTCTTCGCCCGCGTGCTCGGCCCGCACCGCAAGTACAGCTGCTGCGAATGGAAGCCGGGCACGCGGACCCTCGGCGATGCCGAAGCCGCGGCGCTGGCCACCACCTGCCAGCGTGCCGGCATCGCCGCCGGCCAACGCATTCTCGAGCTCGGCTGCGGCTGGGGCTCGCTCACGCTGTGGATGGCCGAGCGCTATCCGGCCAGCCAGGTGACGGCGCTTTCCAACTCGCATTCGCAGCGCGTCTTCATCGAAGCCGAGGCGGCGCGGCGCGGCTTGTCGAACGTGCGCGTCATCACCGCCGACTTCAACCGCTTCGCCACCGATCAGAGCTTCGATCGCGTCGTTTCGGTCGAGATGTTCGAGCACCTCCGCAACTGGCCCGAGGCCTTGCGCCGCGTCGCCGGCTGGCTCGCTCCGGGCGGTCGCTTCTTCATGCACGTGTTCGTGCACCGCTCGACGCCGTATGCCTTTGTCGACCGCGACGCCAGCGACTGGATGAGCCGACACTTCTTTTCCGGCGGCATGATGCCGAGCGACGATCTGGCGCCGCGCTTCCAGGACGACCTGAAGCTGGTCGAGCGCTGGCGCTGGAACGGGCGCCACTACGCGAAGACCTCGGAGGCCTGGCTGGCCAACATGGACGCGAACCGCAGCGCGCTCTGGCCGCTGTTCGAAACGGTGTACGGCGCCGCGCAGGCCGGCACCTGGTGGATGCGCTGGCGGCTGTTCTTCCTCTCGTGCGCGGAACTGTTCGCCTACGAAGGCGGCGAGTGCTGGCGCGTCTCTCACTACCTCTTCGAGGCGCGCCGCGCTTCCATTTCCCCGAACCCATGACTCCTTTCGTTCAAGCTGCTCTCCTCGGCCTGGCCGCCGCGATCGGGCTCGGCGCCCTGACCTGGCTGGCCAGCCTCGTGCAGGGCGACGTGAGCCTGGTCGACCGCGTCTGGTCCTTCATCATCGCCGCCCCCGTCGCCGCCTATGCCTGGGTGTTGCCACCGGCCGGCGACGCGCGCTTTTCCGTGCTGGCGGTGCTGCTCGTGCTCTGGGCCGTGCGCCTGGCGGCGTATGTGAGCTGGCGCAACTGGGGCCACGGCGAAGACCGTCGCTACCAGGCGATCCGCGCCCGCAATGAGCCGAATTTTCCGCTCAAGAGCTTCTACTTGATCTTCGTTTTGCAGGCGGTGCTCGCCTGGCTCGTATCGACTCCGTTTCTCGCCGTGCTTGCCCGGCCGGTGCCGTGGACCGCGCTCGACGCGATCGGCGCTGCGCTCGCTGCCTTCGGCCTCGTCTTCGAGACCCTCGGCGATCAACAGCTTGCCTCGTTCAAAGCCGATCCGACGAATCGCGGCAAGGTGATGGACCGGGGCGTCTGGCGTTACACCCGGCACCCGAACTATTTCGGCGAGTGCTGTCTCTGGTGGGGCTTTTTCCTGGTGGCCTTGTCGTGCGGCGGCTGGTGGAGCGTCGTCTCGCCGCTGGTGATGACGGGGCTGCTGCTCAAGGTCTCGGGCGTGGCGCTGCTCGAGAAAGACATCGGCGAGCGTCGGCCCGCCTACCGCGAGTACATCCGGCGTACCAACGCTTTCTTTCCCGGCCCGCCGAAGAAGGGTGCTGCGTCGTGAAGCGATATTTACTAGTCGCGGGCGTGGGCGCCGCTGCCGCCCTGCTCACCGCCTGCCACAGCATGACGACCGCTCGCGAGCTGCCCCCGCTCGAGCTGGCGTCGGCGGTCGATGTGCCGCGCTTCATGGGCGATTGGTACGTGATCGCGAACATCCCGACCTTTCTCGAAAAGGGAGCGCACGGTGCCAAAGACTCGTACCGGCTCCA
>JAYSMB010000208.1:0-2066 GCA_043725065.1 Burkholderiales bacterium | reverse complement strand
TCCAGCGTGTAGCGCGCCCGCACTGTCTTCGTCATTTCCGTCCTCCTTGCTTGCATTGAAACACTCAGCAAGGGGTACGTTTTTCGGGGGCAAGGTCAGGCCATGACGGCCGCCCCAGTGGACTCGTCGCTCGGAAGCTGTCGTCTGGGACTGGTGATCCGCTAAGCTGAGAGTGGCGGCCGCTGTTGCCGGGCCAAGAAGCAGCCCGTCGCGAACGGCAGCTTCACGCGCTCCGAACTCGTCCGCTCGCCCGCTGCCCGGGAGCGACCTTGAACGAGGTGGGCGCGTCTCTACACACGCCGGGGCTGTAGCTTGAACTGTCCACTTCGTCCTCTCTTGCTCCGACCAGATAGCGCCCTGCAAGCCCCCTTCGCTTATCCTTCCCTCCCGCACGTCGCGCTCGAATGGGCGTCGAGTGCTTCCGTCACAACAACAAGCACAAGGGGGACGACATCATGGCCTGCCCGAAATGCCACGCGAGCACGCCGCCTGGCGGCCGCTTCTGCTCCCAATGTGGCGCACCCCTGGCGGCCGACGACGCGGCGCCGCGAACCTCCCGGCGGCAGATGACGGTCCTGTTCTGCGACCTCGTCGGCTCGACCGACTTGGCCGCCCGTGTCGATCCGGACGACCTCCTGGCGGGTCTGCACCGTTACCACGACACGGTGCGCGTCGTCGCGGCACGCTTCGGCGGCTTCATTGCGCGCATCGTCGGTGACGGCGTCGACATCTACTTCGGCTACCCTGTCGCGAACGAAGACGACGTCGCGCGCGCCCTGCACGCGTCGCTCGCTCTGATGACGGAGGTGCCGCGCATCGAGGTCGCGCCGGGCGAGCCGCTTGCGCTGCGCATCGGCGTGGCGACCGGCCTTGTGGCGGTGAGCGTGAACGAAGGCGTCGCCGTCGCCGGCACCACGCCTAATCTCGCGGCGCGGATCCAGGCCGTGGTCGCGCCGGGCGGAATCGGCGTCGGGCCCAGCACGCTCCGCATCGCCGGCGCGCAGTTCGAGTTCGACGATCTCGGCAGCCAAGCGCTAAAGGGCTTCGACGCGCCCGTCGCCGTCTCAGCGCTGCGGCGCGCGCTCTCCCTCAACAGCCGCTCGGCATGGCGCGGCCGCGATGCGAGCCTGCCGATGGTCGGCCGCGACACCGAGCTGGCCGCGCTGCTCGCGCTTTGGGAACGCGCGAGCGGGGGCCGCACTGGCGGGGCGCTGGTGGTCGGCGAGGCGGGTCTCGGTAAGTCGCGCCTCGTGACGGCGCTCGATCACGCGTTGCCGGCGCAGGGCCACACGCTGCTGCGCCTGCAGTGCTCGCCCTTCCACGTCAACAGCGCGCTGCAGCCGTTCGTGCAGCACCTCGCCGAGGCGGCTGGCATCGTGACCGCCGACGACGCGCCGGCGCGACTCGACAAGCTCGAGGCCCAACTTGCGATCGCGGGCATCGACGACGCGCGGGAGTGCGCGCTCATCGCCGCGCTGCTCAGCGTGCCGTACGACGGCCGCTACCCCGCACTCGCGATGCCGCCGCCGATGCAGCTGCAGCTCACCAAGGAGGCACTGCAACACTACTTCTCGGGGCTCGCGAAGCACCGCGTGATTACCGGGAACGAGAAGTCGCTGACGAGTTACTTCGTCGGCCTCGCCGAGCAGCGGCCGCTCCTCATCGCCTTCGAGGACATGCACTGGATCGACCCGACCTCGCTCGAGCTCGTCGACCTGTTGCTGGCGAGCGGCGAATCGGCGCCGATCCTGCTGCTGATGACGGCACGCCCCGGCTTCGCCTCGCCCTGGAAGGATGGCGACGACTTCGTGCAGCTCGCGCTGCAGCGCCTGCCTGATGCCGACGCCGCCGCCATCGCCGCGCAGCACGCCGACCTGCCGGCCGAGTGGCTCGCCGGCATCGTCGAGCGCACTGACGGCGTGCCACTCTTCATCGAGGAGATGACCCGCATGTTGATCGAGCGCCGCGAAGGCGCGGCGGCCGGCGGCGCCGATGCACGCGCGGTGCCCGACACGCTCGCCGACCTGCTCACCGAGCGGCTCGACCGGCTGCCGACGGGCAGCAAG
>JAYSMB010000207.1:0-5478 GCA_043725065.1 Burkholderiales bacterium | reverse complement strand
TGAGCAGCACTTCGTCGGCCGCGGTGACCTCGCCTTCGGCGATCGGGCGCAGGTTGTAGGCGATGCCGCACTCCTCGCACAGCTCCCGGATCAGCTCATAGCGGATGCCTTCGAGCACGTGCTCGCTCTTGGGCGGGCCGAGCACCGCGCCTTCGTGCACGATCCAGACGTTCGACGCCGCCGCTTCGGTGAGGAAGCCGTCGCGGAACATGATCGTTTCCGCGGCATCGTGGTCGGCCGAGATCTGCCGCGCCAGCACGTTGCCGAGCAGCGAAATGCTCTTGATGTCGCCACGCTCCCAACGGAAGTCGCGCGCCGTGACGCAGGCCACGCCCTGGTGGCGGCTCTCGCCGCTGGCCGGCTTCATCGCGCTGACCATCATGAAGACCGTGGGCGCCAGGCCCAAGGGCATGACGTGGTCGCGCACCGCGACGCCGCGAGTGACCTGGATGTAGACGAGCTGGTCGCCCGCGCCGCCGTGCTCGGCCAGCGCGGCGATCAGCTTTCTGCAGCGCTCGAGCCACTGCTCGCGGCTGTGCGGGTTGTCGATGCGCAGCTTGCTCAGGCTGCGCCCGAGGCGCGCCATGTGCTCGTTGAAACGGAACAGCTTCCGGCCGTAGACCGGAACGACTTCGTAGATGCCGTCGCCGAAGACGAAGCCGCGGTCGAGCACCGAGACCTTGGCTTCGGAGAGCGGCAGGTACTCGCCGTTCAGGTAGCAGAGCGTGGGGGGAATGTTCATGGCGCCTCCACCGATTGTCACTTGATCCAGAGCCGGATCGCGTCCCAGGCGAGGCCGAACAGACCGGCCTGCTCGACGCCTTCCATCACGACCAGCGGCACCTCGATCACCGGCGTGCCCGCCGCGGTCGTGACCTTGAGCGTTCCGACGCGCTGTCCTTTGGCGAGCGGCGCGACCAGCGGGTCGGTGCGATCGACCTTGGTCTGGAGCTTGCCGCCCTCGCCCTTCGGCACGCTGACGAACACGGCGCCGGCGGCGGCGAGCTTGGCCTCGCGCTCTTTTCCTTTCCACACCATCGTCGTCATGATCGGCTTGCCGTCGTCGAAGAGGCGCACCGTGTCGAACGCCTGGAAGCCCCAGTTCAGGAGCTTCTGGCTTTCGTTGGCACGCGCCTCCATCGACGTGGTGTTGAGCACGACGGTCAGGATGCGGCGCTTGCCCGCGCCGCCGGCCGTGCCGAGGTTCGGGAATTCGCGCTGCGCCGTGGCGAGCATGCAGTAGCCGGCGGCGTCGGTGAAGCCGGTCTTCATGCCGTCGACCGTCGGGTCGCGGCGCAACAGCAGATTGCGGTTCGGCTGCGAAATGTTGTTGTACTTGTACTCCTTGACCGAGTAGTAGGGGAAGTACTCGGGAAAGTCGCGGATGATGTGCATGGCCACCGCGGCCATGTCGCGCGCCGTGCTCTTGTGACCCGGCTCGGTGAGTCCGGCGACATTCTTGAACGCGGTGTTCTTCAGTCCCCAGGCCTGCGCCTGCCGGTTCATCATCGCGACGAAATTCTCGACGCTGCCGGCCACGCCCTCGGCCAGCGCCACCGCCGCGTCGTTGCCGCTTTGCACGATCAGGCCGCGCAGCAACTCGTCGACCTTGGGCCGCATCGTCGTGTCGATGAACATCAGCGAGCCGCCGCCCTTGCGTTCGGCCCAGGCGCGGGTCGAGACCGGCAGCTCCTGATCCAGCGTGAGCTTCTTGTCGCGCAAGGCATGGAAGACGATGTAGGCCGTCATCAGCTTGGTCAGCGACGCCGGGTCGGCGGCCGCATCGGCGTTGCGTTCGGCCAGCGTCTGGTTGGTCGTGAGGTCGAGCACGAGGAAGCTCTTGGCGGCCACTTCGGGCGGCTGTGGCGCCTGGGCAAAAACCTGCGTCGCCAGCGACGCGGCAAGAAAGTACGCGGCAAAGCGCGCGGCAAAGCGCGCGGCAAACATAGGAGAGATCGGCATCGAGAAGTTGTCAGTCAGGGAAATGGAAGAGGGGGTCGGACCTCGGCGAGCGCGTGCAGTTCACGCACGAGCACGGTTTTGAGCAGCGCGAGCTGGCCGTGGAAGAAATGGCCGACGCCGGGCAGCACGATCACGGGCAAGGACTGCGGACGGGCCCAGTCGAGTGTCGCCGCGAGCGGAACGACGTCGTCGCTCTCGCCGTGGACGACGACGGTGTCGGCCGGCACGAGCGGAACCTGCTGTTTCCGCGTCGAGGGCCCGACGAGCACCAGCCGAAGCGGCTTGGCGGCATCGGTCAAGCGCTCGGCCGCCGTGGCGGCCACGTAGCCGCCGAAGGAAAAGCCCGCGAGCGCCAGGGGCAAGGACGCGAACTCGACACGTGCGCGCGCGTTTTCGACAACGGCGAGCGCATCGTCGACCTCGCCGTGTCCGTCGTCCCACGTGCCTTCGGACTTGCCGATGCCGCGAAAGTTGAAGCGCACGCTGGCCCAGCCGAGCTGCATGAAAGCGCGCGCGATCGTCTGCACGACCTTGTTGTCGAGCGTACCGCCGTGCCGCGGATGCGGATGGCAGACGACCGCGACGCCGCGGGCCGCGATCTCCGGCCGGTCGATGGCGCATTCGATGCGCCCGGCCGGCCCGGCGATCTCTTCGCGAACCGTGCGCGGATTCATGGCTGCCCGGCGGCTAGCGCCCGACGTCGGGCGGCAACAGCAATCGCTCGACGACCTTGCCCTGCTTCAGGTGCGAATCGACGATCTCGTCGATGTCGCTGTTGTCGACGTAGGTGTACCAGGTGCCTTCGGGATAAACCACCGCGACCGGCCCGCCGGCACAGCGGTCCATGCAGCCCGATTTGTTGACGCGGACCTTGCCCGGCCCTGCCAGCTGCTCTTTCTTGATGCGCGACTTGCAGTGGTCGAAGCCCGCCTTGGCGCCGTGATGCGCGCACGAGTTCTCGCCGTTCTCGCGGTCGTTGAGACAGAAGAAGATGTGCCGCTCGTAGTAGGGAACCGGTGCCATTGAAAATCCGGGATCGATGAAACGCGAAGGCCGAAGCCTACACGGCCGAATGAAACCCTCGCGCTCAGAGGCTCTCCGCGGCATCGAAGTCGAGCTCGACCTTGGCGCCGTTGGGGTCGTAGGTGAACAGCTGCCAGATGCCGGACCCGGTCTGCCGGCGCAGGTCGTACTTGAGGCCGGCGGCGTCGAAGCGCGCCTTCACGCCCTTCACGTCGCTGGCCGTGAACGCCATGTGGTCGATCACGCCGGCGCGCTGGGTCGGCGGTTTGCGGTCGAAGTAGAGATGCAACAGGGCCTGCGTGCCGCCGCTGTAGAGCCAGGCCCCGTCGAACCCCAGGTCGGGCCGGTAGCCCTCGCTCAGGCCGAGCAGGCCGACGTAGAAATCGAGCGTCTTCCGCCGGTCTTCGGCGATGACGGTGAAGTGGTTCATGCCGACGATCATGGCGGCCTCCTCTTGGCTGTGGTGCTGATTCTCAGGCGATCAGGACCAGTGCGCCGATCGTGCGCCGCGATTCGAGCCGCTCGTGCGCTTCGCCGGCGCCGCTGAGCGCATGGCGTTCGATCGGCGGCACCTTCAACGTGCCGTCGGCCAGCGCGGCCCAGACTCTGCCGGCCCGCTCGGCGAGATCGGCATTCGTGGCCACGTAGTCGAAGACCACCGGTCGCGAGAAGGTGATCGACTTCTGCACCAGCCGATCGGCCGAGATCGGCTGCAACGCACCGGTGGCCTGACCCAGGCTGATCCAGTGGCCGCGGCGAGCGAGCGCCGCGAAGTTCTCTTCGCGCGCCGCATCGCCGATGCCCTCGATGACGACATCGGCGCCACCGAACTGCGCCTGCACGGTCTCGGCGAAGCGATGCTCGCGCGTGACGATCGGATGTGCGCAGCCGTACTCGCGCGCCACCCGCGCCTTGTCTTCGCTCGACACGGTGCCGATCACGGTCGCACCGAGCCGGCGCGCCCAGGCGCACACGAGCAGGCCGACGCCACCCGCGGCCGCGTGCACGAGCAGCCGCGTGCCGGCGCGCACGTGGCCGAGGTCGCGCAGCAGAAAGTCGGCGGTGATGCCCTTGAGCAGCATCGCCGCCGCGGTCTCGTCCTCGACGCCCGGCGGCAAGCGCACGACCCACTCCGCCGGCACCGTGCGCACGCTGCAATAAGCGCCCGGCACCGGGCCGAGGTAGGCGACGCGATCGCCGGGCAAGAAGCCGTTCACGTTCGCGCCGACGTCGACGACCGTGCCCGCCGCCTCCATGCCCAAGACACCGGGCAGCGGCAACATCGAAGGGATCCAGCCCTTGCGCAGATAGACGTCGAAGTAGTTGACGCCGATGGCGCGTTGCCGGATCCGCACTTCACCGGCGTTCGGCGCCGGCGCTTCCGCGTCGTCCGCTCGCAGCACCTCGGGTCCACCGTAACGGTGCACGAGAACACGGCGCGATGGCAACGGCAGCGCGGAAGGCATGGCCACGCCGACGACGCCACGCCGGTCGCCGCCATGGCCGAGGTACCGGCGCAGGTTCTCGAAGCCGGCTTCGTAGACATCGCGTGCCACCATCTCGCGCAGCTCGCGTTCCTGCCCCGGCGGTGTCGCGAAAGTCGATTCCCAATGCCAGAACGTGCGGTCACCGTCGGTCACCGGTTTCAGCGTCAAGGTGGCGACGTAGCGTTGCAAGGACACCGTCGCCTCGACGATGCAGTACGTGCTCTTGTATTCGGTATCGGACAGGGTCAGCAACTGCTCGCGGATGCGGTTGCCGTCTTTCAGCGTGAAGCTGCGCACGCAACCCACCTGGTCGCCTCGCTCGTCCCCTTCGATGCGGCTTTCGACGACCACGTCATGCCACTGCTCGTGGCTGTTGAAGTCGCGCAGCACCGCCCAGACTCGCGCGATCGGCGCGTCGATCACGGTCGAGCGTACGACGTGCTGGAGCATGCGGCTAGCCGGCCTTCCGCCGGGCCGCCCCAAGAAAGGCCGAGCCCCCTCGGGGGGCAGCGACCGCCAGGGAGCGTGGGGGCCTCATCTCCGGCCGAAATGGCGCTTGAGCGCGTCGAAGCCGCCCTGGAACACACCATTGCCGATGGTCTCGACCAGCTCGCGCTCGCGCTCTTCGGCGCAGTCGAACTCGGCGCTCCATTCGGCGAAACAGCGCGCCCCGTCCGTCACCGGCGTGAGCTTGATCGTGGCGACGTAGTTCTCGACGCCCATCGGGCTTTCGATGATCTCGTAGACGCACGAATAGTCGTAGTCGGAAAGCGCGAGCAAGCGCTCGCGGATCATCGCGCCGTCCTTCGTATGAAAGTGGCGGATGCAGCCGACACGGTCGCTGGCTTCGCTGTTCTCGATTCGGCTGTCGGCGATCCCCGGGTGCCATTGCGGCAGCGCGTTGAAGTCGCGGATGCGCGACCACACGGTGTCGGCGCCGGCGTCGATCACGGTCGACGTGTAGACACGGATCACTGGCTGTCCTTCGGAGGTGCCGGCGGCAGCG
>JAYSMB010000206.1:0-9322 GCA_043725065.1 Burkholderiales bacterium | reverse complement strand
CAGATGGCCGAGCTCGAGGTCGACCTCGAGCTCGGCACCGTGCGGTTGCTGCGCATCCACGCGGCGCACGACGTCGGCCGGGCGATCAACCCGACGCTCGTCGAAGGGCAGATCCACGGCGGCATCGCGCAAGGCATCGGCATGGCCTTGATGGAGGAGTACGTCAGCGGCCGCACCGACAACCTGCACGACTACCTGATCCCGACTGTCGGCGACGTGCCGCCGATCACGGTGCACCTGATCGAAGACCCGGAGCCGCTCGGCCCCTGGGGCGCCAAGGGCGTTGGCGAGCCGGCGCTGGTGGCGACCGCACCGGCGATCCTCAATGCGATCCATGCGGCGACCGGCGTGCGGATGCGCGAGGTGCCGGTGACGCCGAGCCGGCTGCGTCAGGCGATCGTCGAGGGCGGACGAGATCCTTCGCTGCGCTCAGGATGACAGGAATGGCGCTTGTCATCCTGAACCCAGTGAAGGATCTCTTCGCGTGAGCGAGCCTGTTTCGGCCGTTACGCCGTTTGCGCCGCGCTCGGACGGCCAACCGGTCGTGCGCGAGCACTCGCGCGTCCCGGAACGCATGTCCGCCGACAAGGTGCGCTGCGAAGCCTGCCCGGTGCTTTGCCAGATCAGCCCCGGCAAGCTCGGCGCCTGCGACCGCTACGGCAACGTCGACGGCACGCTGACGCGGCTCGACACGCTGACCCTCGTCGCCAGGCCCGGCACCGATCTTGTCGCCTGGCAGGCAGCGCAGCAAGGCGAGTGGGATGGCAGCCTCGTGGCCGGCGATGCACCGGTGTTCGTCTCGGGTGTCGGCTCGGGAACGACCTATCCCGACTACAAGCCCGCGCCCTTCATCGTCTCGTCGCAGCACGCAGGCGTCGACATGGTGACCGTGGTCACCGAAGGCATCTTCAGCTATTGCAGCTTCAAGGTGAAGATCGACACCGACCGCTATCTGGGCCCCGAGCAGGCGACGGTGCGACATCGGGGCGAGGCGGTCGGCCACGTCACCACGATCGAATACGGCTCGCAATTTCTTGCGCTGGGCGGCGTGCATCACCTGACCGGCGGCTCGAAGCGCGAAGGCCGCATCGCCTGCGAAATGATGATGGCGCTCGGCAACCGCGAATCGGTCGAGTTGCAGATCGAGGGCGGCGTGTCGGTCATCGTCGCCGCCGACAAGCCGCCGATCGTCGATGGCGTCGAGGAGCAACGGATGCGGGTCGGCTGCGGATCGGCCACGATCGGCATCTTCGCGCCGCAGTGGTTCGGCCATGCCGACGAGGTGGTCGTGATCGACGATCACATCACCGGCGTTCTTTCCGAGCATCAGGCCGGCAAGTTCCTCGACATGGCGCCGAGCGGCATTCGTCTGCGCGGCCGCAAGTCGACGCCGGGCCGCTACTTCCAGGTCGCCAACCCCGGCTCGGGCTGGGGCGGCACCGACATCACCGACCCGCTTTCGATCGTCGAGGGCTGGGACGCGAAGCATGGCGCGCGGCCCGGATTGCGCATGCTGATGGTCTCCACCACCGGTGAGGATTCGGCCTGGTTCGTTCTCGACGAGCAGCTCGTGCCGCAACTCGCCGAGATGCCGCCGGAAGTGCGGCGCGTCGTCGACCGCATCGGCGAGAACTGCGAGCCTTCGCTCGCCTCGGTGCTCTACGTCGCCGGCGCCGGCGGGTCGCTGCGCGCCGGCGTGACCGACAACCCGGTGCGCCTGACGCGCTCGATCAAGAGCCTGCTCGTCAACGTCACCTGCGGTGGTGCGCCGGTGTACGTGTGGCCAGGCGGCGGGATCACGGTGATGGTCGACGTGGCGAAGATGCCGGCAAAGAGCTTCGGCTCGGTGCCGACGCCGGCGATCGTCTCGCCGATCGAGTTCACGATGCGTCTGGCCGACTATCGCGCCCTTGGTGGCCACATGGATCGGGTGCGGCGGCTCGAGGATGTGCTCGGCTCGGGCGCGTATCGCGTCGTCGATGCGGCGCCGGGCAATCCATGGCCGTTCGAGGCCATTCGTGGGACTGGCTCTTGAGTAGCGCGGTTCGACAACGGATGGCCGGTGGCCGCTGGCATTTCCAGCACGGACCGATCGATTGCATCGTGTCGGCCGAAGGTGAATCGGGCGCGGCGGCCGATTGCATCGAGCAGGCCTGGCAGCGCTTTCGCGGCGTGCTCGACGAACTCGTCGCCGAGTTACCGCTGCTTCGCATCGATCTCGCGTCGGCCTCGGGCGCACGCGATGAGCCGCAAGGACCGATCGCGAAGCGGATGGTCGCGGCCTGCCGCGCGCATGCCCGAGAAGGTCGCTTCATCACGGCGATGGCGGCCGTCGCAGGCAGCGTCGCCGAAGAGTTGATCGCTTTCTTTGATGACCCGCGGATTCGCCGCGCTTACGTGAACAACGGTGGCGACGTCGCCTTGCACCTCGCGCCGGGCGCGTCGTTCGACGTCGGCCTGTTCACTGACCCGGCGCATGGTCTCGCCGGCCTGCCGCTCGACGGGCGCTTTTCGATCGCCGCGCGCTCGGCCGTTCGCGGCATCGCCACCTCGGGCTGGCGTGGGCGCAGTTTTTCGCTCGGCATCGCCGATTCGGTCACCGTGCTGGCGAAGAGCGCTTCGCACGCCGATGCCGCGGCGACGGTGATCGGCAATGCCGTCGACGTCGACGACGCGCGGATCGTCCGCCGTCCAGCCTGCGACGTTCGCGACGACAGCGATCTCGGCCACCGTCTCGTCACCTGCGAGGTCCCGATGCTGCCGGCGGCGCTCGTCGAACGCGCGCTCGCGAACGGCGAGGCGAGAGCGCGGCGCGAGATCGAGTCGGGGCGAATCGTTGCCGCCCTCTTGTGCCTGCAAGGACGGGCGCGCGCTTGCGGCGCGGCTGCGGGCCTCGAGAATCGGAACAAGGTCTTGTCCGTAGAAGAACAAAAGATTGCCATTTGTACACTCGCGGACTAGAATCGACAGCACGCGCCGGAGTCGTTTGCCGGCCAGTCATCCGCGATGAGTGCTCTCCTCAAACCCGTTCCCGCCGGCGTCGATCCCGGTTCTGCGCACGCCGCCGGCGCGGCCCTGCGAACCTTCTTTCGCCTCGCCGAGGCGTGGAATCTGAGCGTCGCCGAGCAGACCACGGTGCTGGGAATCGCCCGTACCACGCTCTACCAGTGGAAGCTCGGCAAGGTCGCGCCGCTCGACCGCCATTTGCTCGAGCGGCTTTCGCATCTGTTCGGCATCTACTCGGCCCTGCACATCCTCCTTCCGGTCGCGGCACGCGCCGACGAGTGGATCAGGAAGCCCAACGCCGCGCCGCTCTTCGGCGGTCGCTCGGCGCTCGACCGCATGCTCGGCGGCCAGGTCGCCGATCTCTACGTCGTCCGCCAGTACCTCGACGCACAGCGCGGCGGCAAGGCCGGAGATGGCCATCGATCCAGCCAGCGTGCCGCTGGCGCGCGTCTCGTGGCGTCCGTCGTATCGACTGATCGCCTCGCGCTATCCGACCGTCGGCCTCTACGACGCGATCGCCGACCCCGCCGATCTCGACGCGGTCTACGCCATCGAGGCACTGGCCAACCCGCGCTTACGCGACGAGATTGGCGAGCTGCAACTGGTGCCTCCGTCCGAGCGTGTCGGCGGGCCGGGCGCAACGCCGGTGATGGCGGCGTTCACGCACCTCAACCCGGAAGGCTCGCGCTTTTCCGACGGCAGCTACGGCGTCTACTACGCTGCTCACTCGCTGGCCACCGCGGTGGCGGAAGTGAGCCACCATCGCTCGGTGTTCCTGCGACGCACCGCCGAGCCGGCGATCGAGCTCGATCTACGCCTCGTCACGGCAAATGTCGAAGCCGATCTGCACGACCTCGGCAAGGCAGGCGCGGGCGATCCCCGAGCGGGCCGCTTCGCTGCCGTGCTCGATCCGGATCACTACGGCCCGCCGCAAGGTCTCGGCCGAGCCTTGCGCGAAGCGGGCAGCTGGGGCCTGCGCTTTCCGAGCGTTCGCGATCCGGGCGGCGAATGCGTCGGCATCTTCCGGCCGCGCGCGCTTCGCCACGCCAAGGCTGGCGCGCATATCTCGCTGCAATGGGACGGCCAACGCATCACGCACTGGTACGAGAAGCGCGATCCACACACTCTCCGCGGCTGAATCGCGCGGCCTTCGCGACGCTCGCAGGCCGATCGCGATTGCTTACAACTGCCGCAAGTTATTGCAACACTGCCGCTTCCCGGCTCAGGGCTCGACTACGCTCGGCCGCATCGGGCTGACTATCGTCAGATGCGGACGATTCGCTCATGAAAGCGTGGCCCGAATCGGCCGAGGACCGGCTGGCATGGGCTGTGCGTCTTCGGCCTCGCACCGGCGCTCCGCGTCACCGCGTTTCTCTCGAAAGCCGATTCCTTGCTCCACATGCTGCTCGTGTTCGGGCATTTGCTCGCGGCCTCGATGGCGCTCGGCGCGATCCTGGCGACCGACCTGCGGCTTTTATCGAAGCTGTCGCTGGACAAGGTGCGGATCGCGCCGCCGAACCAGTTCGTCGTGCGCATCGTCATGGTCGCGCTGCTGCTGCTCTACGTCACCGGTGGTGCGATCGTCTGGCACGGCCTGGGTGAGCGCGCCGACTACCTCGACAACCCGAAGCTGCGGGCGAAGATCGGTCTGGTCGTCCTGCTCACGCTGAATGCTTTTCTCCTTCACTACGTGACGTTCCCGCGCCTGGCGCGCGGCCGGCGCGTGGCACGCTGGCATCTCTCCGACTGGATCGTCGTCGCGGTGCCCGTGGCCATTTCCAACTTTCTCTGGATGTTCGTCGCCTTTTTGGGCATCGCGCGGCCATGGAACTACAGCACGCCGATGCGCGACATCCTCGAGGTCGCCGCTGTGCTCTATGTCGTCGCCCAGATCGGCGTGTTCACAATCCTGGCGACCGCTGCCCGCAGGGTCGATCCGGCCAGTCGCGGCTGGGCCGATCGCGTGGCGCGATCGCTGGCCGCTGTCGGCAGCTTGGGGCGCAGTGAGCTCGTGCCCGAAGCGCCGCGGGTATCGTCGAAGCGACGTAAGAGCGTCGAGGAACCGGCCGGCGAATCGTTGCCTGCGACATCGCTGCCGGCAGGCAGCGATGTCGCCAGTTCCGGCGCTCCGGCCGGCGCTTCGCCTGGTCGGCGGCCGCTCGGCGGCCGACCAGGCCCGGCACGCAGCGCGCTGAGTCGACAGGCCCGCGCTGCGCGGACCGGCGAGCGCGACAAGTTTTCTCATTCCGGTTCGGCATTCGACCGCGGCGCTCCCACCATCGTCGCGAAGAGATGCTCGAGCACGTTGTCGGGCTCGGCCGTGCGGCCGGTGTGCACGGGCGAGGTCTGGATGACGGCGCTGCGCGGTGCGACCAGCCAATGGAAGCGCTCGCGCGCCGTGAGCGCGCCGAGCGAACCGGCCGCGGCATTGCCGGCGCAGACCGCACCGATCGCGCTGAGCGCGGCGCGTATCGCCGCGATGTCGGCGCCCGAATCGAGCGCGAGCACGCGTGCGAGGTCGAGCTCGATGCGCGCTTCGAGCGAACCGGTCGCGTCGCACGAGACGATCACGCCGACGTTTACGAACTCGCCTCGCTCGACGCGCGGCACGACGCGAACGATCGCGTAGTCATACGTGTCCATCGTGGGCACGGACGGCCTCCATGACGAAGGCGCGTGGCGCGGCGATGCGGCGTCTCAGGTACTGGAAGTAGGCATCGCGGTGCGTTGCGACGCTCTTGAAGGAAGGCTCGTCCTCGAGCCACGAATCCGGAACGAGGGAAACGATGGCTTCGAGCGTTGGCTCGTCGATACGCGCGGCGAGTTCGGCGTCGGCCTCGGCGAGCCGCGTCGCCAAAGGCAGCAGCACGTGGTCCTTGACGAGCGTGAAGGGACTCGTGCTGCGATCGAGATACTCGCGCCAGTCGTGGTGGAAGTAGAGCGCCGCGCCGTGGTCGATCAGCCAGAGCTTGTCGTGCCAGACCAGCATGTTGGTATTGCGCGGCGTGCGGTCGAGGTTGGTGACGAAGGCGTCGAACCAGACGATCCGCGAGGCAAGCTCGGCGTCGGGCTGCATCGCCAGCGGATCAAAGGTGACGGCGCCGGGAAGGTAGTCCATGGCGATGTTGAGGCCGACGCTGTCGTGCTCGAGGTCGGCGCTGGCACGGATCAGGTCCTGGATTTCCGGATCGGGCTCGGTGCGGGCGAGGTCGGCATGCAGCTCCGCAAACACGATCTCGGGCACCGGGAGGCCGCAGGATCGTGCGATCTCGCCGGCGACGAGTTCGGCGATCAGCGCCCGCACGCCCTGGCCGGCGCCGCGGAACTTGAGGACGTAGAGGCCATCGTCGTCGGCCTCGATCACGGCCGGAAGCGACCCGCCCTCGCGCAGCGGAGTGACGTAGCGGGTGGCTGCAACGGTTCGCACTCTGGTTCGATTCTAGGAGGCGACCGGGTTGAAAATCGGCGCGCAGGCACCACGTCTCGCCACGCCCTTCGCCTCGCGGCGACGAGCTCCCCTTCCGCCCACGAACCGAACAAGACGCCGATGGACAAGCAAACCCTATCTTTCCAGGCCGAGGTCAAGCAGATCCTGCACCTCGTCACGCACTCGCTCTATTCGAACAAGGAGATCTTTCTCCGCGAGCTGATCTCGAACGCGTCCGACGCGTGCGACAAGCTGCGCTTCGAAGCGCTCGACAAGCCCGATCTCTACGAAGGCAAGACCGAACTCGAAGTGCACGTTTCCTTCGACGCCACGGCCAGGACGATCACCATCGTCGACAACGGCATCGGCCTTTCGGTCGACGAAGCGGTGTCCAACCTTGGCACGATTGCCAAGAGCGGCACGCGCGAGTTCATGTCGGCGCTCGAAGGCGACCAGAAAAAGGACGCGCAGCTGATCGGCCAGTTCGGCGTCGGCTTTTATTCGGGCTTCATCGTCGCCGACCGCATCGTCGTCGAGTCGCGGCGCGCCGGACTGCCGGCCGATCAGGGCGTGCGCTGGAGTTCCGAAGGCGCGGGCGACTTCGAGGTCGAGACGATCACGCGGCCTGAGCGTGGCACCAGCGTCATCCTGCACTTGCGCGAAGGCGAAGAAGAATTCCTCTCCGGCTGGAAGCTGAAATCGATCATCTCCAAGTACTCGGACCACATCTCCTTGCCCATCCTCATGCGGAAGGAGGAGTGGGACGCCGAGGCAAGCAAGCAAGTGACCAAGGACGAGTGGGCGCCGGTCAACAAGGCCGCCGCGCTTTGGTCGCGGCCCAAGAGCGAGATCACGAAAGAGCAGTACGAGGACTTCTACAAGCAGATCAGCTACGACAGCGAAGCGCCGCTCGCCTATACCCATAACCGGGTCGAGGGCCGCAGCGAATACACGCAGCTGCTCTACATCCCGGCGAAGGCGCCATTCGACCTGTGGAACCGCGACAAGCGCGGCGGCGTCAAGCTCTACGTCAAGCGCGTCTTCATCATGGACGACGCCGAAGCCTTGATGCCGGTGTACCTGCGCTTCGTCAAGGGCGTGATCGATTCGAGCGACCTGCCGCTCAACGTCAGCCGCGAGCTGCTCCAGGAAAGCCGTGACGTGAAGGCGATCCGCGAAGGCTCGACCAAGCGCGTGCTGTCGATGCTCGAAGGCCTGGCCGACAGCACCGACCCTGCGGAGCAGGCGAAGTACGCCGCGTTCTGGAGGGACTTCGGCGTCGTGCTGAAGGAAGGCATCGGCGAGGATCATGCCAACCGCGATCGCCTGACCAAGCTCTACCGTTTCTCTTCGACGCACGACGATAGCGGAGCGCAAAGCGTCTCGCTGCCCGACTACGCGGGCCGCATGAAGGAAGGCCAGGAGGCCATCTACTACGTCACCGCCGACACGCTGGCGACCGCAAGGAACAGCCCGCAGCTCGAGATCTTCAAGAAGAAGGGCATCGAGGTGCTGTTGCTGACCGACCGCGTCGACGAATGGCTGCTCTCGCATCTCTACGAGTTCGACGGCCATGCGCTGCAAAGCGTGGCGAAGGGCTCGGTCGATCTGGGCAAGCTCGAAGACGAGACCGAGAAGAAGCAGGCCGAAGAAGTGGCGACCGCTTTCAAGCCGACGCTGGATCGGCTGAAGGAGGCGCTCAAGGGTCGCGCCAAGGATGTTCGCGTGACGACCCGCCTGGTCGACTCGCCGGCCTGCCTCGTCGCCGAAGAAGGCGACGTGAGCGGGCACCTGGCGCGTTTGCTGAAGCAAGCCGGGCAGGGTGCGCCGAAGGCCGAGCCGATTCTGGAAATCAACCCGGAGCACGCGCTTGTGAAGCGGCTCGAGTCGAGCGAGCACTTCGACGATCTCGCCAACATCCTGTTCGACCAGGCGCTGCTCGCAGAGGGTGGGCAGCTCGACGATCCAGCCGCCTATGTGAAGCGCGTCAACGCGCTGTTGCTGGCGTAGAGCTCAGGCCGGGTCGCCGCAACGCCCGCCGGGCCGCGCAAGGGCGTTGCCGCCCCTTCGAGGCAGTGACGGAGGGAAGGGGGGCCGTCATTCCAGCGGCTCGGCCATGGCGACGATCTGCTCGCGCAGTCGCACGCATTGATCGGCCCAGTACGAGGTGCCGGCGAACCAAGGAAAGGCGATCGGAAACGCCGGGTCTTCCCAGCGGCGCGCGATCCAGGCGCTGTGGTGGATCATGCGCAAAGTGCGCAGCGGCTCGATGAGACGCACTTCGTGCCAGTCGAAATCCATGAACGACTCGTAGCCCTCGAGCACGTCGAGGAGTTGGCTGGTCATGGCGGCGCGGTCGCCCGAGAGCAGCATCCAGAGATCCTGGATCGCCGGGCCGTTGACGGCGTCGTCGAGGTCGACGAAGTGCGGGCCGCGCTCGGTCCAGAGCACGTTGCCGAGATGGCAGTCGCCATGCAGGCGCAGGGCCCGCATCGGCGCAGCGTCGAAGGCGGCGCGGCAGGTGGTCAGTGCCGCATCGACGAGTTCGCGCCACTCGCTCGAGACATCGGGCGAGACGATGTCGTTGTCGAGAAGGAAGTCGCGGCTGGCATCGCCGTAACTCGCCACGCCGATGGTCAGGCGATGCACGAATTTCGAGGTCGCGCCGACGGCGTGGAGTCGGCCGATGTAGCGACCCAGCCAGCGCAGCACTGCCGGATCGCCCAGTTCGGGGGCGCGGCCGGCCAGCCGATCGCAGACGCCGAAGCGATAGGCATGCGTGCCGATCGTGGCGACGCCGAGCGTGGCTCCGGCCAGCGTCACCGAAGCGGCATGCGGCGAGTCGAGGTCGCGCTCGAGCGTCAACGGGGCCGCAACCGGGATCTCCGC
>JAYSMB010000205.1:0-1827 GCA_043725065.1 Burkholderiales bacterium | reverse complement strand
CCTGAAGAGCCAGGGCGCGCCGAACTACATCGAGGGCATTCTCGAAGGCGGCGTGCTCGACGACGGCCCCGACGTGCTGACCGGCGAAGGCTTTGTGCCGGGCGGGGGCGAGAGCGACGCGATGTACGACCAGGCGGTCGCGATTGTGCTGCAACACAAGCGCGCGTCGATATCGCTGGTGCAGCGCCACCTGCGCATTGGCTACAACCGCGCCGCGCGCCTGTTGGAACAAATGGAGAAATCCGGGCTCGTATCGAGCATGTCCACCAACGGCAATCGCGACATCATCGTCCCGACCCGCGCCGAATGAAAAGCGCTCTTGCCAATCTGTCCGCAGCGTTCGCGCTGAGCATGCCGGCGACGGCCGCCCTCGCCGATTCGGTCGACACCTTGCGCGACTTCATTCGCGACGTGAAGACCGGCCGCGCCCAGTTCACGCAGACGGTCACCTCGCCCGACGGAGCGAAGAAGAAGACCTCCAGCGGCAGCTTCGAGTTCTCGCGGCCGAACCGCTTCCGTTTCGTCTACGTCAAGCCCTTCGAGCAGGTCATCGTCGCCGACGGCCAGAAAGTCTGGATCTTCGATGCCGACCTGAACCAGGCGAGCTCGCGCAAGTTCTCGTCCGCGCTCGGCGCGACGCCGGCCGCGCTGCTCGCCGGTGGCTCGCTCGACAAGGATTTCGAGCTTGCGCCCGTACCTGCAACAGACGCCGCGAAAGACGGGCTGGCCTGGGTGCAGGCCACGCCGAAGGCGAAGGACGGCGCGTTCAAGTCGATGCGCGTGGCGTTCCGCGGCAAGGAACTGGCCGCGGTCGAGATCGTCGACGCCTTCGACCAGCGCTCGCTGCTGCAGTTCAGCCAGTTCGCGGCCGGCGTCGCGATCGCAGCGGATGCGTTCCAGTTCAGGCCGCCGCCCGGCGCCGATGTGATCGAGCAGTGAGCGCCGAACCGCAACTCTTCGACGATGCGCTCGACGCACCCCTGGCCGAACGCTTGCGCCCGAAGACGCTCGACGAGGTGATCGGACAAAAGCACCTGCTCGGCCCCGGCAAGCCGCTGCGCGTGGCGTTCGAGTCGGGCAATCTGCATTCGATGATCCTGTGGGGGCCGCCCGGCGTCGGCAAGACGACGCTGGCGCGCCTGATGGCGCAGGGCTTCGATGCCCTGTTCATCGCGATCTCGGCGGTGCTCGGTGGCGTCAAGGACATCCGCGACGCGGTCGAGCGCGCCCAGATCGCGCGCAGCGGCGGCAGCCGCACGGTCGTCTTCGTCGACGAGGTGCACCGCTTCAACAAGGCGCAGCAGGACGCGTTCCTGCCGCACGTCGAGTCGGGCCTGTTCACCTTCATCGGCGCGACCACCGAAAACCCGTCGTTCGAGGTCAACTCGGCGCTGCTGTCGCGCGCCGTCGTGCATGTGCTCAAGCCGCTGGGCGACGCGGACCTGCGCGAACTGTTGGTGCGGGCGCAGGCGCTGCTGGCGGCGCCGCCGATCAGCGAGGCGGCGCGCGAGCGCCTGATCGGCTATGCCGATGGCGATGCGCGGCGCCTGCTCAATGCCTACGAGAACCTGATGAGCACGGCCGCCGGCGTGGCCGAGATCGACGAGGCGCTGCTCGAGCGGTCGCTGGGCGAGCAGCTGCGTCGCTACGACAAGGGCGGCGAGCAGTTCTACGACACGATCTCGGCACTGCACAAGGCGGTGCGCGGCAGCGACCCCGACGCCGCGTTGTACTGGTTCGTGCGCATGCTCGACGGCGGCGTCGATCCGCGCTACGCGGCGCGCCGGCTGGTGCGCATGGCCAGCGAGGACATCGGCCTGGCCGACC
>JAYSMB010000204.1:0-7360 GCA_043725065.1 Burkholderiales bacterium | reverse complement strand
GCTGCCGGCCGACGTTCCCGGCGGCGACATGGCGATCAGCTCGAACGAGATCTTCGACCTGGCGCGCTTCCCCGGTCGCCTCGTCGTCGTCGGCGCCGGCTACATCGCCTGCGAGTTCGCCTCGATCTTCAACGGCCTGGGCGCCAGGGTGACGCTGATCGCCCGGCGCGAGCACGACGCCCTGCGCCTCGAGGCCGAGGCCCGCGGTGCTCGGGGCGCGGCCGGTGGCGTAAAGCACGGCATCGGCGTCGATCGCGCCGCCGCCGGCCAGCAGCACTCGGATGCCCTCCGTGCCGCTCGCCTTCTCGAGCGCCAGGGCACTGGCATTGACGCGAATGTCGACGCCTTTCTTCTTCATCTCGGCGGCGACGAAATCGCGGACCTCGTCGTCGAAGCCGCGCAGGATCTGCTCGCCGCGATAGAGCTGCGTCACCCGGGCGCCGAGGCCATTGAAGATCGAGGCGAACTCGCAGGCGATGTAGCCGCCGCCGACCACGACCAGGCGCTTCGGGAACTCGGGCAGGTCGAAGATCTCGTTCGAGCTGATCGCCAGCTCGCCGCCCGGCACCTCGGGCGGCACCGGCCAGCCACCGGTGGCAACCAGGATTCGCTCGGCTGTGTGGGCGACGCCGTTGACTTCGACCGCGTTCGGTCCGACCACGCGCGCCCGGCCGCGCAGCAGCGTCACGCCCGCGCTCGTCATCAGGTCGCCGTAGATTCCGTTCAGCCGCGATATTTCGCGGGCTCGATTCGCCTTCAGCATGGCCCAGTCGAAGCTCGACGCCTCGTGGGTCCAGCCGAAGCCCCGCGCCTCCTCGAAGCTTTCGGCGTAGTGGGCGGCGAAGCTGTAGAGCTTCTTCGGAATGCATCCCAGGTTGACGCAAGTGCCTCCCAAGGCCGCATCCTCAGCCACGGCCACGCGCACGCCGCGCTGGCCGGCCAGGCGCGCTGCGCGCACGCCGCCGCTGCCGGCGCCGATGATGAAGAGATCGAAGCCGCTTGTACTCATGGGCTCAGCGAACGCGGGCCGACGCCATCAGGCGAGGCCTTTCTGCAAGAGTTCGGCGACCAGCCCATTGATGCCGCCGGCGTGGGCGGCGGCACGTTCGCGCAAGGCGGCGGCGAGGTCGGCCGGCAATTTGCATGCGAACGGCACGAGGCCGGCGGCGGCATCGACGCGGCGTTGCTCGCGCCGGTCGACCGCATCGGCCGCGCCCTGCGCGAAGCGATCGGGCACACCGGCCGCCTTCATGTGGCCGCCGATCTTCTTGGCCATGTGCTTGTCGAGGTCGGACTTCTTCATGCTCATGACACTGTTCTTTCAAAGCCTAGCGTTCGATTGTCGCGCGACCCCGCCGGGTTTGCGGCGACAGGGCCTACAGTTGGCCGATGGCTCAGAAGGCAACCGTATTCAAGGCGATGCTGCAGATCGCCGACATCGATCGCGGCCTGTATGCGGATCACCAGCTCACGCTGGCCCGCCATCCTTCGGAGACCGACGAGCGGATGATGATCCGCCTGCTCGCTTTCGCGCTCCGCGTGCCCGCCGATTCACGCGATGGCGGGCTCGAATTCGCCAAAGGCATGTGGGATCCGGACGAGCCCGAGCTCTGGCAGAAGGATCTGACCGGCCGCATCGTTCAATGGATCGAGATCGGCCAGCCCGAGGAGCGACGCCTCGCCAAAGCGAGCGGCCGCGCCGACCGCGTCGGCGTGTTCGCCTTCGGCACGTCGGCCACGGCCTGGTGGGCCGGGCTCGGCAACCGCATCGCCCGCGCCGGCAACATCGAAGCCTGGCGCATTCCGCCCGAGCAAAGCCGCGAGCTCGCCGGGCTCGCGGCGCGCGGCATGCAACTGCAACTCAACCGTCAGGACGGCGTCGTCTGGGTCTCCGACGGCGAGCGCTCCGTCCAGATCGCTCCCGAGCGGCTGGGCGCAACATGAGCGCGACAAGTGTCAGCCTCGCCGAGCCGCAGCCCATTCTCGATTTCTGGTTCGGCGCGGCAGGCGGTGCCGAGTTCGGCGCGCAGCGCAAAGCGTGGTTCAAGAAGGACCCGGCCTTCGACCGAACGATTGCCGAACGTTTCGGCGCCACCATCGAGCAGGCCTTGCGCGGCGAGCTCGACGCCTGGGCCGCGACCGCGCCCGGCGCACTCGCGCGCATCCTGCTGCTCGATCAATTCACGCGCAATGTGTTTCGCGGCGAAAAGCGCGCTTTCGCCGGAGACGCTCAGGCGCTCGCTGGAGCGAGCGCGATGGTGGGATCACGCCTCGACGAGCAGTTGCCGCCGTTCATGCGCGCCTTCGCCTACATGCCGTTCGAGCACGCCGAAGGATTGGCGATGCAGGACGAGGCGGTTCGGCTCTTCACGCGCCTCGAAGCGGCGGCGCCCGAACTCCGGCACATGCTCGACTATGCGCATCGGCACCGTACCGTGATCGAACGTTTCGGGCGGTTCCCGAGTCGCAATGCAAGCCTCGGCCGGCAATCGACGGCCGAGGAAATCGCTCATCTCGACGAGCCCGGATCGCGCTTCTGAGCGCGTCCCGCCGCGGCCGTCCGGCGGTCAACGGCGATTCGGGTTGTCCGGATGCCGATCAGAAGGGACTATTGCAATGTCGGCAAAATCGCTGCGCCAGGGCATCGGCGCAAGCCGGGCAAAGCCGGGCAAGCCGGGCAAGCCGGGCAAACGCGTGGGTATCGTCCGTCATACAACTCGGCTCGCCACGCCGGGCCGGTACTTTCTTACACCCTGTGAACATCGCATGATTGCTTTTCAATCCGTCCCTTCCGGTATCCGGCGCGGGATGACCATCGCGTTCGCCGCGCTCGCCGCATCGACCGTTACCCTGCCTTATGCATTCGCCGCCGACGCCATGACCGACGATCCTTATCTCTGGCTCGAAGACGTGAGCGGCGCACGCGCGCTCGACTGGGCGCGTGCCCGCAACGCCGAGACCGCGCGCGCGCTCGAAACGCGGTCCGACTATTCGGCCACCTACGCCAGGCTGCTCTCGATCTACAACTCGCGCGACCGAATCCCTTACGTGCGGCGCCACGGCAACTGGTTCTACAACGTCTGGCAGGACGAGAAGAACAAACGCGGCCTGCTTCGCCGCGCCACGCTCGCCGAATTCCGCAAGGCCGTGGTGCCGTGGGAGACGGTGCTCGACCTCGACGCGTTGGGCGCCGCCGAGAAGGAGAACTGGACCTGGAAGGGCATGCAATGCCTCGGTCCGGAGAACCGACGTTGCCTGATCTCGCTGGCGCGCGGCGGTGCCGACGCGACGGTGGTTCGCGAATTCGACAGCGTCGCCCTGCGCTTCGTCGAAGGCGGCAATGCTTTCGTTCTGCCCGAAGCGAAGTCGGACGTCGTCTGGAGCGACGCCGACACGATCTACGTCGCCACCGATTTCGGGCCCGGCTCGATGACCGAGTCCGGCTATCCGCGCATCGTCAAGCGCTGGCATCGCGGCACGCCGCTCGCCGAGGCCGCCACCGTGTTCGAAGGCTTCACGCGCGACGTGGCGGCGGGAGTGTCCGTCGATCGCACGCCGGGCTTCGCGCGCACGATCTTCAGCCGCTCCGTCGATTTCTGGAACAGCAAACGATTTCTTCTCGAGGCCGGCAAGCTGGTCGCCGTAGACGTTCCCGACGATGCGCAGTTCGGCTTCATGCGCGACACGATGCTGATCGAGCTGCGCAGCGACTGGAAGATCGGCGCCGCGACGTACGCGGCCGGTTCCCTGCTCGCGACCGATGCCGACGCCTACCTTGCCGGCAAACGCGAGATGACCGTTCTGTTCGCGCCGACGGCCGCCCGCTCACTCGCGAGCTGGCAGTCGACGCGCGACGACCTCGTACTCAACGTTCTCGACAACGTGGCGAGCCGACTCGAGGAATGGAAGAAGACCGGCAGCAGCTTCACACGGCGCGAGGTCAAGGCGCCCTTCCCCGGGTCGATCGGCATCACGCCGCTCTACGACCCCGAGCTCGACGGCGTTCCGGCCGAGAACGGCAAACGCGCGGTGCCTGCCAGCTCCGACGACTCGCTTGCCGAACGCTACTGGCTCACCTACGTCGATTTCCTGACCGCCGATTCGCTGGCGCTTGCAACGACGGGCAGCGACGCGCGCGAGACCGTGAAGTCGCGGCCCGCACTCTTCGACGCGGCGGGCATGCACGTCGAACAGTTCTTCGCGGTCTCGAAAGACGGCACCCGCGTTCCGTACTTCGTCGTCTGGCCGAAAGGCCTGGACGCCTCCCACCCCGGCGGCGGCAACACGCCGACCCTGCTCTACGGCTACGGCGGCTTCGAGCAATCGATGCAGCCGTTCTATTCCGGCGGATACGGCGCGGAGTGGTACGGCAAGGGCGGCATCTTCGTGCTGGCCAACATCCGGGGCGGCGGCGAGTTCGGGCCGGCGTGGCACCAGGCTGCGATCAAGGCCAACAAGCAGAAAAGCTACGACGACTTCATCGCCGTCGCGGAAGACCTGATCGCGCGCAAGTTCACGAGTCCCAGGCACCTCGGCATCGAGGGCGGCAGCAACGGCGGCCTGCTGGTCGGCGCGGTCATGCTGCAGCGGCCCGATCTGTTCAACGCCGTCGTCTGTCAGGCGCCGCTGCTCGACATGAAGCGCTACAACAAGTTGCTCGCCGGCGCTTCATGGATGGGCGAGTACGGCGACCCGGACGCGCCCGCCGAGTGGGCCTTCATCTCGCGCTACAGCCCGTACCAGAACGTCAAGCCCGGGGTGAAATATCCACCGGTTCTGTTCACGACCTCGACCCGCGACGACCGTGTTCATCCCGGCCACGCACGCAAGATGGCCGCGTTGATGCGCGAGCCGGGCAACGACGTGCTGTTCTACGAGAACATCGAGGGCGGCCATGCCGGCGCCGCCGACAACGAGCAGCGCGCCCATCTGGCCGCGCTGGAGTTCACCTACCTCTGGCGTCAGCTCGGACCTTAGGAGCAGGTCGGCTCACGACCAGCGCAACGACGACCACGCTGGCCGCAAGCCAGCCGACCACCGGCCACCAGGCGAGCGCATCGCTGAGGCCCGGCGCCTTCGGCCATCCGGCGGCGACGCTGCCCATGCGCGCCAGCGTGGCCAGGGCAAGCACCGACGAAATCGCACCGGCGAAGGCGCCGGCGTGGCCGGCACCGCCGCGTGCCAGCGCCCAGGCGAAGGCGGCGATGATGACGCCGGCCCACGCGGCCCCGGCCACGAACTGCGTCGCGATCAACGCCGACAGGTTCGGCGCCGCCGTCGCAAGGCCCGATGCCATCGCAGCGACGAGCGCCGACACACCCATGACCCGCGCGGCAGGCCAGCGTTTGGCGGCCAGCGAAAGCGGCAGCATGCCGAGGTTGAAGCCGATCCAGAACACCGGCGAAAGCATCGGCAGCTGCGTCGGCGCTGCCTGGCGCAAATACAGCGGCGCGCTGTCGATGAAGACATGGACCTGGAACGCGAGCGCCGCAAGCAGGGCCGCGGCGATCACGACCGGCGCCGGACCGGCCGCGCTTGCAAGAACTGCCGCGGGCGCGGAGGCCGGCTCGGCACGCGCTGCGGCGGCGCGCGCCAGGCCACGCTCGGCCGCGACGAGACCGAGCGTAACGAGAGCCAACGCTGCGCTCGAGAGCGCGAATGGAATGCGCGGATCGATGCCACGCAAGGTGAGGCCGAGGTAGGGCTGGAAAGCGTTCGCGACACCCAGTCCCAGCAACGACAGCCCCACCAGGAGCGGCTGGGTCGGCTTGGCCGCGTACCTGCCGACCAACGCCAGCGGCGGTGCCCGAAGCGCCGACGAGGTGACCGCCCAGAGCATCGTCAAGGCGATGAAGACGGGCGGCGAAGCGGCCGGCGCGACGAACGGAAGCGCAAGGAAGGCGGCGCACGACACGAGCGTCGCCGCGAACACCGCAACGCCGACGCGGCCGATCGTGCGCGAGACCCGATCGGCGGCGACGCCGCTCGCATAGTCGGCGAACACGAAGACCAGTTGGTCCGCCATGAGGATCCACGCCACCGCACCCTTGCCGATGCCCGCCTGCGCCGCGAGTTGCGGCAAGTACAGGACGTAGACGATCCAGGTCGCCGCGAAGAAGAACTGGACGACGCCAAGGTAGAGGCCGACGCCCGGCATGATCAATGATTGTCTTTTGGTACAAAAGCGCCGCGGCGCCCGACCAGAAAGTCGAGATCGGCACCCTGGTCGGCCTGAAGCACGTGATCGATGTAGAGCTTCCAGTAGCCGCTTTGCAACGGCGGCTCCGGCGGCTTCCAGCCTTCCATGCGGCGCGCCAGCTCAGCGTCGCTGATGTCGAGGTGCAAGCGCCGGTTCGGCACGTCGAGCTCGATGAAGTCGCCGTTCCGCACCGCGGCGAGCGGGCCGCCGGCCGCCGCTTCCGGTGCGGTGTGCAGCACCACCGTGCCGTAGGCCGTGCCGCTCATCCGCGCGTCGCTGATGCGGACCATGTCGGTGATGCCCTTCTTCAGCACCTTCGGCGGCAGCGGCATGTTGCCGACCTCGGCCATGCCCGGGTAGCCCTTGGGGCCGCAATTCTTCAGCACCAGGATGCAGGTCTCGTCGACGTCGAGGCTCTCGTCGTCGATGCGCTTGTGGAAGTCGTCGCTGTCCTCGAACACGACGGCGCGGCCGCGATGCACCATCAGCGCCGGCGTTGCCGCGCTCGGCTTGATGATCGCGCCGCGCGGCGCCAGGTTGCCGCGCAGCACGGCGATGCCGGCATGGGCCTTGAACGGCGCGTCGAAGGGCTTGATCACCTCGGTGTTGAAGTTCTCCGCATCGGCGATGTTCTCGCCGATCGTCTTGCCGTTGGCGGTGACCGCACCGAGGTGCAGCAGCGGCGCGATTTCTTTCATGACGACCGGGAGGCCGCCGGCGTAGCAGAAGTCTTCCATCAGGTGCTTGCCCGACGGTTGCAGGTTGACCAGGCACGGCAACTCGCTCGCCAGCCGGTCGAAGTCGTCGATGCCGAGCTTGACGCCGATCCGGCCGGCGATCGCGATCAGGTGGATCACGGCGTTGGTCGAACCGCCGATCGCGGCGAGCGTCTTGATCGCGTTCTCGAAAGCCTCCCGCGTCAGGATGTCGGAGAGCTGCTGGTCTTCATGGACCATGTCGACGATGCGTCTGCCGGCCATCCGCGCCAGCACGTTGCGCCGACCATCGACTGCGGGATACGCCGCGTTGCCCGGCAAGCCGAGGCCGAGCGCCTCGACCATCGAGGCCATCGTGCTCGCCGTGCCCATCGTCATGCAGTGGCCGTGGCTGCGGTGCATGCAGCTTTCGGCGTCGAAGAAGTCGGCCAGCTTCAGGGTGCCC
>JAYSMB010000203.1:0-3531 GCA_043725065.1 Burkholderiales bacterium | reverse complement strand
CCACCGTACGCCCCCGAACTCAATCCACAGGAGCACGTGTGGGATGAACTACGCGAGAAGGAATTCCCCAACCGAGTGTTCTCCGACCTTGCGAGTGTTGTCGACCAACTCGAAGCAGGACTCCCTCGGCTTGCTTCGAATCGAAAAGCGCTGCGCAGCCTGACGGCATGGCCTTGGATAGTTAGCCTCAACTTGAACGCTCACTATGATAAGCGACGGCACGCATCGCCTTGCCGATCTCCAGCGTGCTTTGCGCTGCCCCGCTGTCAGGAACCGTCTCGCCATTCCGGTCGGAGATGGTTTCCCACTCCGCGACGACCCGTTCGGCCGTGTCTTCCGCAAGACCGAGGTGAATGCCGTCGGTCAGGGTCACGTACGCGCGCTCGAACGAGCCCGCACCGGCGCAAAGAATGGCCCGTGTCGGCGCGTCTTCGGCGACAAGGGCGATCAATCCGTGGGTCACCGCCTCGGGCTCGAGCAGTCAGCACGGCTGCGGGCAACAGGTGTTCGGTCATCCGCGTCGCGGCCGTCGGTGCCAGGCAGTTGACGCGGATATCGTGCTTCGCCCCTTCGAGCGATAGCGTCTGCATCAGGCCGACCAAGGCCATCTTCGCGGCACCGTAGTTGGCCTGGCCGAAGTTGCCGAACAGGCCCGACGACGAGGTCGTCATGACGATGCGGCCATAGTTTTGCGCGCTCATGATCTCCCACACCGCCTTCGTGCAGTGCACGGCACCCATCAGGTGAACGTCCATCACCACGCGAAAGTCGGCGAGGTCCATCTTGGCGAAGCTCTTGTCGCGCAGGATGCCGGCGTTGTTGACGAGGATGTCGACACGGCCCCACTCGCGCATCGCCGCATCGACCATGCCCTGAACGGCGGCGAAGTCGGTGACCGAAGCGGCACTGGCGATCGCCTCGCCGCCCGCGGCGCGAATCTGTTCGACCACGGCGTTGGCTGCGACAGGCGCACCACCGCTGCCGTCGATGGCACCGCCGAGATCGTTGACGACGACCGCCGCGCCGCGCGCTGCCAGCGCGAGTGCGTGCAGCCGGCCGAGACCACCGCCCGCGCCGGTGACGATCGCAACCCGTCCATCGAATCGAATCGACATCTTCTTCCTTTTGCTACTTCAGGTGAATGGAGAGCGCTCAGCGCCGCGTCGCTCCGCGCGGCGCACCGCGTGTGCCCGACTTGCGCGCCGCCGACTTCCCGGCACGCGAAGGCAGCAATGCCGCGCCGGAACGGGCCCGGGCTTTCGCCTTCGTCGCCGCCTTGACGGCACGATCGGCCTGCTTCAAGGCGACGATCTCGCTCGTCGCCGTGTCGTTGTCGGCCGCCTTGTCGCGGCGCGCGCGCGGCGCCATCGCTTCTTCGCCTTCGCGGACGAGCCGGAAATCGATCTTGCGGCCGTCGAGGTCGACCCGGCTCACCTGGACCCGGACCCGCGTGCCGACGACGAAGCGCGTGCCGGTGCGCTCGCCGCGCAGTTCCTGCTTGACCTCGTCGAAGCGGTAGTACTCGCTGCCGAGCTCGGTGATGTGGACGAGTCCCTCGACGTACAGACCGTCGAGCGTGACGAACAGGCCGAAGCTCGTCACCGCGCTCACCGTGCCGCCGTATTCCTCGCCAAGATGCTCGCGCATGTAACGGCACTTGAGCCAGGCTTCGACGTCGCGCGAGGCTTCGTCGGCGCGTCGCTCGTTGGCACTGCAATGCGCGCCCGCGACCTCCCAGGCTTCCAACTCGCCACCGGGAACCAGAACCGGCGCGGCAGGCAGTCCTGCCTTGGCGCTCTTGCCGGCCCTCTTGGCCGGCACCGGTCGCGTATTGCCGGTGCGCGAAGCCAGCTTGTAGCGCCGGCCTTCGATCAACGCCTTGATGACGCGGTGCACCAGCAGGTCGGGATAGCGCCGGATCGGGCTGGTGAAGTGGGTGTAGGCCTCGTAAGCGAGGCCGAAGTGGCCGCTGTTGGTGCCGGTGTAGATCGCCTGCTGCATCGAGCGCAGCAGCATCGAGTGGATTTGCGCCGCGTCTGGCCGGTCTTTGGTGGCCAGGGCGATCGCCTGGAATTCGGCCGGCTTGGGGTCGTCACCGATCGCCAGGCCCAGGCCGAGCGCCTTCAGGTAGTTCTGCAGCAGCGTCTTCTTCTCGGGCGTCGGACCTTCATGGACGCGGTAGAGCGCGGGGTGCTTGGCTCTGGCGATGAAGTCGGCCGAGCAGACGTTGGCCGCGAGCATCGATTCCTCGATCAGCCGGTGCGCTTCGGTGCGCGTGCGCGGCACGATCTTCTCGATCCGGCCGTTCTCGTCGCAGATGATCTGTGTCTCGGTGGTCTCGAAGTCGATCGCGCCACGCTTGGCACGCGCCTTCAGCAAGGCCCGGTAAACGTCGTGCAGGTCGAGCAGGTGCGGTACGAGCGCTTCGCGGCGTGCCGCCTCCGGGCCGTGGGTATTGGCAAGGATGGCCGCCACTTCGGCGTAGCTGAAGCGTGCCGCCGAACGGATCACGGCTGGGAAGAACTGGTATGCGTGGATCTCGCCGTCGCCGGTAACCAGCATGTCGCAGACCATCGACAGCCGCTCGACGTCAGGGTTCAGAGAGCACAGGCCGTTCGAGATCTTTTCCGGCAGCATCGGGATGACGCGGCGCGGAAAGTAGACCGAGGTCGCACGCTCGTACGCGTCGGCATCGAGCGGCTCGCCCGGCTTCACGTAGTGGCTCACGTCGGCGATCGCGACGACGAGGCGCCAGCCCTTGGCGCGGCCGACCTTGGCCGGCTCGCAATAGACCGCGTCGTCGAAGTCGCGCGCGTCTTCGCCGTCGATGGTGACGAGCGGCACGTCGGTGAGGTCGATGCGGCCCTTGCGGTCGGCGGCACCGACGGTGTCGGGCAGCGCCGCCGCCTGCGCCAGCGTCGCTTCCGAGAAGACGTGCGGCACTTCGTACTTGCGCACCGCGATCTCGATCTCCATGCCGGGATCGTCGATCTCGCCCAGCACTTCGGTGACGCGGCCGAGCGGCTGAGAATGAAGCGATGGCGTCTCGGTCAGCTCGATCGCGACGACCTGGCCGACGGCGGCGCCGGCCACCGCATTGCGCGGCACGATGATGTCCTGGCCGTAGCGCTTGTCTTCTGGCGCGACCAGCCAGATCCCGCTTTCGTGCAGCAGGCGGCCGATGATCGGCGCCTTCTTGCGTTCGAGTATCTCGAGGACGCGGCCTTCCGGCCGGCCCTTCTTGTCGTAGCGAACGATGCGTGCCTTGACGCGGTCGCCGTGCAGGACCGAGCGCATTTCCTGCGGCGCGAGAAAGAGGTCGGGAAGCGCGCCTTCGCGCACCAGAAAACCGTGGCCGTCGCGGTGGCCGAAAACCGTGCCCTCGACTTCTGCCATCAGCTCGGTACCGATGGATGCGGGGGTCTTGGAAGATGTTGCTTTGATGATAAAGTCCGTGGTTGCCTGAGATGCCCAGGTGGCGGAATTGGTAGACGCACTAGTTTCAGGTACTAGCGGGTAACTCCGTGGGGG
>JAYSMB010000202.1:0-1932 GCA_043725065.1 Burkholderiales bacterium | reverse complement strand
AATTGCAGCCGCCGCGCTCGAGCAGGTGGCCGCCCTCGATCAGGCGCGAGAGCCCGTCGCCTTCGAGCTTGCCGCCCGGTTCGCGCTGCCACGAGTCGCTGACGAAGGCGTCGCCGCCTTCCGCTTCCATCGCGGCCACGATGCGGCCCTGAAGACCGAGGAGATATTGGCGAACGACGGCGGTGTTCAACGCTTCAATGCCCGCTGGCCGATGTCACGGCGGTACTGTGCGCCCGCAAACGAAATGCCGCGTATCACCTCGTAAACACGTTGCTGCGCCAACCGAGTGGAATCGGCGAGGGCCGTGACGCAGAGCACGCGCCCGCCTGCCGTGACCGGCCGGCCATCGCGCTGCTCGGTGCCGGCGTGGAACACCTTCAAGTCTTCGCTCTCGGCCGGCAAGCCGGTGATGAGGTCGCCTCGCTTCGGGTCGGCCGGGTAGCCGGCGGCGGCCATCACCACGCCGAGCGCCACGCGCCGATCCCACTGCAGCTCGACGTCGGCGAGCGGATGGGCGGGGTCGTGCGCGGTCGCCTGCATCAGCAGCTCGAACAGATCGCTTTTGAGCCGCATCAGGATCGGCTGGGTTTCCGGGTCGCCGAGACGACAGTTGAACTCGACCGTCCTGGCCGCGCCATGCGCGTCGATCATCAGGCCGGCGTAGAGGAAGCCGCTGAAGGGCATGCCTTCGTCGGCCATCCCGGCGATGGTCGGTGCGACGATCTCCTGCATGACGCGCGCGTGCATGTTGGGCGTGACGACCGGCGCCGGCGAATACGCGCCCATGCCGCCGGTGTTCGGCCCGGTGTCGCCGTCGAAGATGCGTTTGTGGTCCTGGCTGGTGGCGAGCGAGAGCACGCCGGTGCCGTCGCACAGCACCATGAAGCTCGCTTCCTCGCCTTCGAGAAATTCCTCGATCACGACCCGCGCACCCTTGACCGATTCGCCGCCGAGCATGGCGTCGATGGCGGCGTGCGCTTCCTCGCGCGTCGCCGCCACGACGACACCTTTGCCCGCCGCCAGGCCGTCGGCCTTGACGACGATGGGCGCGGGCGACGCATCGATGTGCGCGTGCGCCGCCGCCGCATCGTCGAACACGTCGTAGCCGGCGGTCGGGATCGCGTGCCGTTTCATGAAGGCCTTGGCGAACGCCTTCGAGCTTTCGAGCTGCGCTGCCGCCTGGGTCGGGCCGAAGATGCGCAGGCCCCTGGCGCGAAAAATGTCGACCACGCCGGCAGCGAGCGCGGCCTCGGGGCCGACGACCGTCAGCGCGACC
This sequence comes from Burkholderiales bacterium, assembly GCA_043725065.1. Lineage (GTDB taxonomy): Bacteria > Pseudomonadota > Gammaproteobacteria > Burkholderiales > Burkholderiaceae_C > Schlegelella_A. Next base: position 656 of record JAYSMB010000202.1, on the reverse strand, counting down.
TTCTCGGCCAGCGCGAATTCGGCGAGCTTGTCGAAATCGGTGATGGCGATGTTCCTGAGCCGCGGTTCGTTCGCCGTGCCGGCGTTGCCGGGCGCCACGAAGACGGTCTGCACGCGCGATGCCTGAGCCAGCTTCCAGGCCAGCGCGTGCTCGCGCCCGCCGCCGCCGATCACGAGAACCTTCATGCCGGGCCGGCGCCGGGCCGCCCGAAGCCGACCCGGCCTCGCAGGCCGCGGCGTTGCGGGACGCAACGCCTCGTGCCGTCCATGCCGGCACAGGCCGGCCTGGAGCCGCGGCACTCGGCCCCCTGGGGGGGCGGCGCAGCGGCGCCAGCCGCAAGCGTGGGGGCCTCGCTCATGGCATCTCGGCGTTGTGAAAAACCGCCTGCACGTCGTCGAGGTCCTCGATGACGTCGAGCAGCTTCTGCATGCGCGCGGCATCGTCGCCATCGAGGCTCACGGTGTTCTCGGGCCGCATCGTCACTTCGGCGTGGTCGGGCTTGAGGCCTGCGCTCTCAAGCGCTTTCAGCACGGTCTCGAAACCGGTGGGCGCCGAGATCACCTCGACCGCGCCGTCTTCATCGGTGATCACGTCGTCGGCACCAGCCTCGAGCGCGACCTCCATCACCTTGTCCTCGCTCGTCCCGGGCGCGAACA
>JAYSMB010000201.1:0-7298 GCA_043725065.1 Burkholderiales bacterium | reverse complement strand
GCTTCGCCGCACGCTCGCATCGAGCGTCGAACGGCCGGAAATCGCGATCGCAAAGCTCTTGATTCGCTGGCGCGGCGGGCAACTCGTGCTGCCTGCCGCGCAGGGCTCGGCGCAAAAGCGCGCGAGGCTCGTCTCCTCGGTGCGCGGCTCGACGCTGAACGTGGTGATCGCAAGCGTCGCCGGATCGGTGAGTGCCTGCCAGTTGTTGTCGCCGAGCTGCAGTTCGATCGCGCTGTCGCGCAGGCGAAAGCCGAACCGTTCGTTGCTGTCGACGACGCCGTTCTCGCTCGCGTCGCGCGAAAAGCTGAGGCTGACCGCATCGGACGCGGCCGCATCTGGCGTGACTGCGGCGTAGGGATTGGCGATCACGGCACTGCCGTCGTCGCTGCGAACGCCGGAGGCCGATGCCGCCCAGTAGCCGGCCCGACGCAGATCGCGCGAGACGATGTCGGCCGCTGTGCGCAGGTCCTGCATCAGTCGCGCTTCGATCACCAGGGACCGGTTCTCCCGCGCGTTGTGCACGACGACGATCGTGCCTGCGGCAACGATGATCAGGCCGACGGCCGTGCCGACCAGCAGTTCGATCATCGACAGGCCGCTTGAACGGTGGGGCGTGCTCATCACTGGTTCCAACACCGGCGGTTGACATCGGCCGGATTCGACGCCGAAGCGTTCGGCCCCGACGCATAGCCGAGACTCGCGCCGTAGGCGGCGAGCCGCAGCGTCTGGCAGCCCGTGTCGCGCGCCTGCCGGCCGGTTGCAGTGGCGACGACCTCGTAGCCGTCGATCGAGCTCGAGTTCACATGCAGCGTGTAGTAGCCCGACATCGAGGTGGCGCGCAGGCCGATCTCGGTCAGGTCGCCGTACGTCCGGTGGTTGGCGCGATGGCGTTCCTGGGCGAGCTGCGCCTGCATCAGCGCGACCAGGGCGTCGGTGCGGCGTGCCCGCAGCACCTGGGCTTCGAGGGAAGGGTAGGCGATGCTCGAGAGCACGGCAACGATGCCGACGGTGATCATCGTTTCGATCAGGGTGAAACCGCGGCTCGTTTTCCCCCGGCCCGGTCCGGTGCGTGAAGTGGAAAGTCGTTGCATGTAGGTCTCCAGTTGAAATTCAGCAGGCGTGCCAGCCCGGCACGGCCCCGGCGGGCGTGCACGAGCGAACCCGGCCCATGACGTTGACGATGTGGTGGACGGCGCGGCCGCGCGGATCGATCAGGCGCAGGGTGCCGGTCGGCGTGCTGGTGCCGTGCAGCGGGTCGAACAGGATCGAGGCGACGTTGGCCTGCACCACGACGCGATCGGCAGCGCCTAGGACGACGGTCTTGATCTCTGCCGCACTGCCGGTGCAGACGGCCGGGCCGCTGTCGGCGCAGCTGCACTGCGCGGCCAGGCCGGTGTGCACGACCCAGCAGCTCGTGGCGGCGCTGGAGTGAAAGCTGAGACGGATCGGCCGATTGCGCGCGACCGCCTCGGTGCGGACGAACTGGACGTCGGCGGCCAAGGCGTAGGCGGCGGCATCGAGACGGCGCCCGTCGATGAACGCGCCGAGGCTGGGTGCCGCGGTCGTCGCGACGATCGCCGTCACCACGACGACGATCATTGCCTCGATCAGCGAAATGCCGCTTTGGCTACGCTTTGGCCGGCGATTGCAGTGCTTCGTGTCCATGGGAAGCACTGTAGAAATCCGAGACGGATTTCGCGATCCCGTGGACAGGGGAATGGCGGGGGAGTGGCAGCGGGGGTCCGTTCGGGGGAGCGCCCGCTTCAGGCGCGGCGCCGGCTTCAGATGTCGCGAATCAACTGCCGGAACTCGTCGACGTCCTCGAAGCTGCGGTACACCGACGCGAAGCGCACGTAGGCGACCTTGTCGATCCGTTTGAGCTCGCGCATCACGTGCTCGCCGACCTTGGCCGAGAGCACTTCTTTCGCGCCACTGGTAAGGAGCTTTTCCTGGATGCGCTCCATCGCCGCGTCGATCTGCTCGACGCTCACCGGGCGCTTGCGCAAGGCGAGCGTCATCGAAGCGCGCACTTTGGCCGGATCGAACTCGGCCCGTGTGCCATCTTTCTTGACCACCGAAGGCAGTGCGATCTCGGCGTGCTCGTAGGTCGTGAAGCGCTTGTCGCAGCTTTGACAGCGGCGGCGCCGACGCACCACGTCGCCTTCTTCCGAGTCGCGCGTCTCGACGACCGTCGTGTCTTCGTGGCTGCAGAAGGGACAGCGCATCTCAATCGGCGCCGGGCCGCTCCCAAGCCGCTTGAGCGCCCCCGCGGGGGGCGGCGAACGCAGTGAGCGTGGGGGCGGTCATCGCCTAGCGGTAGACGGGGAAGTCGCGCGTCAACCTGGCCACCTTGGCGCGCACGGCGGCGAGGTTGGCTTCGTCGCTCGGCTTGTCGAGCACGTCGGCGATGAGATGCGCCGTGCGAGCCGCTTCTTCTTCGCGAAAGCCGCGCGTCGTCATGGCCGGCGTGCCGAGCCGGATGCCGCTGGTGACCATCGGCTTTTGCGGGTCGTTCGGGATGCCGTTCTTGTTGCAGGTCATGTGCGCGGCGTGCAATACCGTTTCGGCTTCCTTGCCGGTCAGGTTCTTCGGGCGCAGGTCGACCAGCATCAGGTGGCTCTCCGTGCGGCCGCTGACGATGCGCAGGCCGCGATCGATGAGCGTCTCGGCCAACACGATCGCGTTCTTCGCGACCTGCTCCTGGTAGAGCTTGAACTCGGGCGCCAGCGCTTCCTTGAAGGCCACCGCCTTGGCCGCGATGACGTGCATCAACGGGCCGCCCTGCAGGCCGGGGAAGACGGCGCTGTTGATCTTCTTCGCCATCGCCTCGTCGTTCATCAGGACGATACCGCCGCGCGGCCCACGCAGGCTCTTGTGCGTGGTCGAGGTCACGACGTGCGCGTGCGGCACCGGGTTCGGATAGACGCCCGCCGCGACCAACCCGGCGTAATGCGCGATGTCGACCATGAACCAGGCGCCGATGTCCTTGGCCACCTTGGCGAAGCGTGCGAAGTCGATTTTCAGGCTGTACGCCGAGGCGCCCGCGATGATGAGCTTCGGCTTCGTTTCGTGGGCCAGCCGCTCCATCTGCTCGTAGTCGATTTCTTCGGCTGGCGTCAGGCCGTAGCTCACCACCTTGAACCACTTGCCGCTCATGTTGAGTGGCATTCCGTGCGTGAGGTGGCCGCCCTCGGCCAGGCTCATGCCCATCACCGTGTCGCCGGGTTGCAGCAGGGCGAAGAAGACGGCCTGGTTGGCCTGTGAGCCCGAGTTGGGCTGTACGTTGGCGTAGGCCGCGTCGAACAGCAGCTTGACGCGGTCGATCGCGAGCTGCTCGGCCATGTCGACGAACTCGCAGCCGCCGTAGTAACGTTTGCCGGGATAGCCCTCGGCGTACTTGTTGGTGAGCTGGCTGCCTTGCGCTTCCATCACCGCGGGCGAGGCGTAGTTTTCCGAGGCGATCAGCTCGATGTGCTCTTCCTGGCGCCGGTTCTCGCGCTCGATGATCGCGGCGATTTCCGGGTCGGTGTCGGCAAGGATGGTGGGGCTGCGATGAAACAAGGTCGGCTCCTTCAGCGGGCGTGCGCACCCGCGGGTGACGCGGACAGGCTGGCCCAGGCGAACGGCTCGACCGGCGACTGCTGCGCAGCGGCCGGCCGCGCTCCCCGGTGGTCGTCCACCTCAGGCCCCGAAGGATGGGGCCGAATCGCCAGTTGCGCGGCCTGGAAAGTGTAGCGGACGGGGGTTGTTTCTAGCGAAGGAGCGCGATCTTCTCGGGCAGCGGTCCCGGCTCGGCGGCGGGTAGCGCCAGCGGCTCGATGCTCGTAGTTGGCGCGACGATGGCAGTGGGCGCCTCGCGGTCGGACACTTCGACGAGGGTCGGCCGGCGCGCGGGCAAAGGCAGCGGCTTCATGCCGGCCAGCTGACGCAGGATGTTCTGCTCGACCAGCACCTTGTTCGCATAACCCGCGTCGTCGCCGTTGGCCGCCCCGACGTAGTAGCGCAAACCCGCCTCGAGGCTGCCGGCGCGGGCGATGCATTCCTTCAACACCTGCACGCCGACGCGCAGGTTGGTCACCGGGTCGAACGCCGCATGGCTTCCCCCGAAGGCCTCGTACTTGTCGTCGTGCACCTTGGTCATGACCTGCATCAGGCCCTGGGCTCCGACGGGGCTCTGGGCGAAGGGGTTGAAGCTCGACTCCACGGCCATCACGGCCAGGATCAGCGTCGGGTCGAGGTTGACCATCTCGCCGACGCGCCAGGCTTCCTGGACCAGGCGACTCACCGGCTCGGGGGCGACGTGATAGCGCCGCGCCAGCCAGCCGGCGACGGCCGCCTGGGCCCGGTTCAGGTCTTTCGGGTCGACCGCCGTGGCCCGGGCGATGGCGTCGGGCTCGGCGAGGTCCGGCTCCTGAACGTCGACGACGGGCTGCGCGCGGGCCTCATGGCGGGCCTGGAGCCAGTTCAGCGTCTCGGCCTCGAGGGCGTGGCGCAAGTCGGCCCGTCCGGCGGCGAACAGCACGATGCCGACGACACCCAGGCCGAGCAAGGCCAGTGTGTTGTGGCTGACCTCAAGCAGGCCATGACCGACATCACGCAAGAACACCGAGCCCGAGCCCAGAAGGGCGGATCGCCACGAGGCGGCCGTTGCGCGCAGGCTATCCAGCTTCGTCATCTTTCACTCTCCCTGCCGGCGACAAGTGCCTTGGCGCCGAAGGTGGGTCGGCAACGCAAGGTGGCACGGCGATAATTTCCGCCAAGACGGCGGCCGAGAAGTCGGGGGTCGATCCGGTTCGAAAGAGCAAGGCCGAATCGCCTGCGGCACCCGCCGATCTGGCGGCCCGCGAAACGGCGCGATTCTAGGAAGCCGTTTAATTCCCGGTCAACACTGTAATCTCGATTCTTTACTACAAACAAATATGAATTATCGAGATCTTCGTGACTTTATGACGGCACTCGAATCGACCGGCGACCTGGTCCGGATCGCCGAGCCAGTCTCGGCGCGGCTTGAAATGACAGCGGTCAGTGACTTCGTGCTGCGTCAGGCAGGCCCGGCGCTGCTATTCGAAAACCCCGTCGGTTACAAAATTCCAGTGCTTTGCAACCTGTTCGGCACGCCCGAGCGGGTCGCCAAAGGCATGGGCGCCAACGACGTGAGCGAGCTCCGCGACATTGGTGAGTTGCTCGCCAACCTCAAGGAACCCGAGCCACCGAAAGGCGTGCGCGATGCCGGCCGGCTGTTACAACTCGCCAAAGCGCTGTGGACGATGCGGCCCGCCACGGTGGCTCGAGCGCCCTGCCGCGAAGTGGTCCTGGAGAGTGAGGTCATCGACCTGGGCAAGCTCCCGATCCAGACCTGCTGGCCCGAAGACGCCGGCCCGCTCCTCACCTGGGGCCTGGTCATCACGCGCGGCCCGCAGGGCGGACCCGCCGCGCGCAAGCGCCAGAACCTCGGCATCTACCGGCAACAGGTGATCGGCCGGCGCCAGGTCGTCATGCGCTGGCTCGCCCATCGCGGCGGCGCGCTCGACTTTCGCGAGTTCGCGAGCGCCCGGCCGGGCCAGCCGTTTCCGATCGCGGTCGCCCTCGGCGCCGACCCGGCGACGATCCTGGGCGCGGTGACGCCCGTTCCCGACACTTTGTCGGAATACCAGTTCGCCGGTCTGCTGCGCGGCTCGCGAACCGAAGTCAGCGACTGCTCGGTCGGCGACGTCGGCGTGATGCTGCAGGCGCCGGCGACGGCCGAGTTCGTGCTCGAAGGTCACATCCCGCCCGCGCTCGCCGGCTTCGCTTCGACCAGCGAGCACGGCGTCGCGGTCAAGGAGATCGGCGGCTACCTGCATGCGCTCGAAGGCCCGTTCGGCGACCACACCGGCTACTACAACGAGGCCGACTGGTTCCCGGTATTCGAGGTCGCGCGCCTTACGCACCGCCGCGACCCGATCTATCACTCGACCTATACCGGCAAGCCGCCCGACGAGCCGGCCGTTCTGGGCGTCGCCTTGAACGAGGTGTTCGTGCCGATTCTGAGGAAGCAGTTTCCCGAGATCATCGACTTCTACCTGCCCCCCGAAGGCTGCAGCTACAGGATGGCGATCGTCAGCATCGCCAAGCGCTACCCGGGCCACGCCAAGCGGGTGATGTTCGGCGTCTGGAGCTTCCTGCGCCAGTTCATGTATACCAAGTTCATCGTCGTGGTCGACGACGATGTCGACGCCCGCGACTGGAAAGACGTGGTCTGGGCGATCACGACCCGCATGGATCCGGTGCGCGACACCGTGCTGGTCGACCACACGCCGATCGACTCGCTCGATTTCGCGTCGCCGGTCTCGGGCCTCGGCGGCAAGATGGGCCTGGACGCGACCAACAAATGGCCCGGCGAAACGCAGCGGGAGTGGGGCCGGCCGATCCGACGCGATGCCGCGGTCGAGGCCCGCGTTGCCGGCGTGATCGCGGCGATCACCGTGCGACGCTGAGCGGCCGAGCGCGCGACGAGCGCAGCCCGCTCGGCCCGATCGCCTATGTCTTGCGGCGACGCACGCCGCGCCTGGCGGGTGTAGGGCTGCTCGAGGAATGGCTAGTCTCGGAAGCCGCAGCCGCCGGCCTGGCCGACGACTTGCCAGCCTGCATTCCCTCCGACATGCCGATCAGCACGCCGCTCACCAACGCGGCGTAGTTGTCCAACATCACCTGCGCTGCGCGCATGCTGCTGGCGCGTGTGTCGCGCAGCGTCGTCTGCGCCTGCGCGAGCAGCGACTCCACAGTCTGCGTCGCCTGCGCGCCCGTGTCGCTGCCCTTGATCTTGAGCGCTGCGAGCGCCTGCTCCCACGGCGCCTGCAAGGGCCCGGCCGACTTGCTTGCCTTGGCGATGGCGCCGAAGAACGTGTCTTCCATCTTCTCGATGTTGGCCAGCGCGTCCTTCATCGGCTTTTCGCCAAGGCCCACGCCCTGGCTCACGAATTGTTCCAGCGCCTTGCGGTTGGCCTCGACCGCCTGCAGCAGCGCCGAGTCGATGCCGGCCAGCGCCTTGCCGAGCATCGCCTCGACGTCGACCGGGCTCGCCGGGTTCTTGGCGGCACCCACCGAGGCGGCGCCGGCGACGGTCTTGACGACCTTCTTGATGCTGTCGAGCGTGAGCTCGCGGCCCTGCAGCGCCTGCAGCGTCGCGCTTGCCACCGCCTTGCGCAGTGATTCGCCCTGCTTGGCGCCGGCCTCGGCGAACATCGTGATGAGAGCTTCCTGGTCGATCCCCGACTTGATCATGTGAGTTCCTTCACTGCATGTGCTGACCGCCGTTG
>JAYSMB010000200.1:0-6370 GCA_043725065.1 Burkholderiales bacterium | reverse complement strand
GCTCGGTGGCGGCGCGGATCTCCGAGTCAGCTGGCGGGAGTGAATCCCTGCGAGTGATAGAACACGTTCGGCTTGCGATAGATGGCGAGGATCACGCAGCCTTCATCGCTGTGCGTCTCGTGCATGGAGCCCGGCGTGCGCCAGACGTACTGGCCGGCCCGACAGATCCCGTCGTGGTCGTAGAACGAGCCTTCGAGCACCCAGCTCTGCTCGATTTCCGGATGGCGGTGGAAGGGCGGCATCGCGCCCGGTTCCCACTTCAGCGGCACCGTCATCTCGCCGGCGGCTTCGTTGCGGTAGAGCACCTTCATCGCGATCTTGTCGAACCGCGTCGGCTGCCATTCGAGCTGTTCCGGATCGACGTAGGTCGAGCCGTTCCGCGTCGGCTGGAGCTTGCCGGCGAGGCGCTGCGGAGTCGGGGCGTTCGACATGGGGATGATCCTTGAGGCCGGAAGTCGCGAGAATGCCGCCATTGTCCCGCGTGCCTGCAAGCGACGACGGACGCAGTGAGGAGCGAACGATGCGATCGACGTTGCGATATGTGTGCGGCGCGCCGCGCGCCGGCGTGGCGGCGATCACGCTTGTCGTGCTGGCGCTCGGGGCGTGCATGAGCCCGGGCGCGAGTTCTTCCGCCGCGTCGACCGAAGTGGCCACGCTCTCGCCGGCACGCATTGCCGAGATCATCGCCAGCCCCGACCGCACCGAGGCCGACCGGACCAACGACTTGCGGCGCAAGCCTTACGAGATGCTGAATTTCATCGGCATTCGCGCGGGGATCGTGGCGCTGGATCTGAGCGCCGGCGGTGGCTATACGAGCGAGTTGCTCGCACGCTCGACCGGGCCGACCGGTCGCGTCTACGCGCAGTCGCCGCCGCGCGTTCCGCGGCCCGCGCCCGCCGAGCTCGAGGGCGCCGCGACCCCGGTAGCCGCGGCACCCGCGCCGGCCAGCGCCGCGTCGCGGCCCGTGCCCGCGGGACTGGCGGTACGTGCGAAGCGGGTCGACAACATCGTCGTCGTCGGCCAGCCCTTCGAAGAACCGGTTCCCGCGGCGAGTGCGTCGAGCGGCCTCGACCTGGTCACCCTGATGTTCAACTATCACGACCTCGGCTTCATGGGCGTGGATCGCGACCGGATGAATCGCGCCGTTTTTGCCGCGTTGAAGCCGGGTGGCCTGTACGTCATCGCCGACCATTCGGGCCGGCCGGGCACCGGCATCTCCGAGTCGGGAACGCTGCATCGCATCGAAGAAGCGTTCCTTCGCAAGGAGGTGGAAAGCGCGGGCTTCACGCTGCTCGCGTCGGGCAACTTCCTGCGCAACCCGACCGACCCGCGTGACCGCAACACGCCCGATCCGGCGCAGCCCAAGGACGAGTTCGTGCTGAAGTTCGTCAAGCGCTGAGCGCGCCCGCCTTCGGCCGGAACGCCAACGCCGCGACCAGCGCGCACGCAGCCAGCGTCCAGACGATCACCGCCCCCGACGGCAGGTCGAACAAAGCCGACAACGCCAGGCCGATCGCGTAGCCGAGCGCGCCGACCGCGTAGGCGATGCCGTAGCGCCGCCGCCCGACCTGGTGGGCTCGCGTGGCCAGCGCCGGAATGATGAGGCTCGAAAACACGAGATACACGCCGACCAGTTGCACCGAGGCAGTGACGGCCAGCGCGAACGCGCCGTAGAACCCGAAGCGGCCGAGCCGCTCGACCCAGCCGAGGCGCATTGCCGCCAGCAGCACCGCCGAGAGCCCGCCGAGCCACACCAGCTGCGTCGTGTTGACCCACAGGATCTGGCCGACCAGCAGATCTTTCAGGTGTTCGCCGCCATGCGGGTTTCCGGCCAGCAGCAGGATGCCGGCGCAGGCCGCGAGGATGAACATCACGCCGATCAGCGCTTCCTGATGTTGTGCCGCGCGACGTTCGGTCCAGGTCAGCAACCAGGCGCCGAGCAGAGCGGCACAGACCGCGGAAATCTGCACCGCCACGCCGCCCTCGGGCAGCCCGAAGGTGTCGGCGGCAATCACACCGAGCCCGGCGATCTGCGCGATCGCGAGATCGATGAAGACGATGCCGCGGTCGAGCACCTGCATGCCCATCGGCACGTGGGTCGCCAGAACCAGAAGCCCGGCGATCAGGGCCGGGCCGAGGATGCCCCAGTCGAGCGCGCTCCAGTTCATGGCTTGACGCGGGCGGCGAGCAGTCGGGCGACGGTGTCGTCGAACAGGCTGAACAAGTCCTTCGCGGCGTCGCTGCCGCCGACGGTGAAGGGAATCTTGACGGCCGGGATGCTGGCGTTCTTGCTCAGCCATTCGGAAGGGCGCGGATCCTGGTACGCCGAATACAGCACCATGCGCGCCGGCGCGCTCTTCAGCGTCGCGAGCACCTCCTGGAGATGCGATGCGGTGGGCTCGACGCCGGGCTTGGGCTCGAGCACGGCGACCTCCTTCATGCCGAGCCAGTCGTAGAGATAGACGAAGGCCTTGTGCTGCGAGACGACCGGCTCGCCCTTCAAGGGAGCGGCCTGCGCGGTCCAGCGGGCGATCGCCTGTTGCCAGCGTTGCGCGAAGTCGGCCTGGGCTTTTTCGTACTGGGCGGTGTGCGCTGGATCGAGCTGTCGCAGTCGGGCGCCGAGAGCGGTCGCGACCAGCGCGATGTTGCGCGGATCGGTCTGGATGTGCGGGTTGCCGGCGGCGTGCACGTCGCCTTGCGAACGGTCGAGCTGGCCCGGCACGTCGAGCTTGCGAACGTAGTCCGCGGCGGCGAAATTACCGGGTTGCCCGGTTTGCACTTTGGCGTTGCCCGATTGCTGCAGCAGCACCGGCAGCCAGCCGATCTCGAGTTCGGCACCCGTGCAGACGACCAGGTCGGCGTTGCGGGCGCGCACGATCAGGCTCGGCTTGGCCTGGATCTGGTGCGGGTCCTGGAGTGCGTTGGTGGCGACCGACACGTCGACCAGGCTGCCACCGAGTTCCTGTGCCAGCGCTCCCCATTCGGGCTCGCAGGCGAACACATGAAGAGCGGCTTGCGCAGGCAACGCGAGCAGCACCAGGGGCGCGGCAATCAGCGCGACAAGAGAAGGGCGATTCGTCATGAGGTGCTCCCGAAGGCGACGACGTCAGAAGCTGTGCGCGCCGTGCGCGCCCAGGCTCATCTGGTATTGCAGGAACAGCTGGTTGTCGGTGATTCCTTGGCGCGAGCGGTCCTGCGCGAGCTGCAGGCGAACGCGCGAGAACTCGCTCGGATTGAAGTCGAGCATCAGCGTGTTCTTGCGCGGCTTGTAGCCGTTGGCTGCGAACGAGGCGGCGTTCAGGCCATAGTCCGGCGTGCCGGGATCGAGCCGCTCGGTACGCAGGCCGACCCGCCAGTACGGCATGAACTGGTAGACGCCTTCCACGTACCAGCCGGACTGCGTCGTGCGATAGGCGCCCATGCTGTCGGCTCCGCCGAGGTCGTAGACCAGGCTGCCGGTGCGCGTGCTGCGCAGGTACTCGCCCTGCAGCTTGAAGCTGGTGCGTGTCGCGTTGCCGTGGGGAGCCCACTTCCAGATCGCGTCGGCGATCCAGACCCGTGTGCTGCCGCTGAACGCATCGCTCACCGTGCTGCCGGTGGCGTCGGTCGCCAGCAGGCCCTGGTCGTTGGCCTTGGCGTTCAGCATCGAGAGGCCGGCGCGCCAGCTCTGGCTGTCGCCGATGTCGCCGCCGGTGTGGGCAGTGAGTGTCACCATGCCGGCGCCGTTGCGCCCCGTGTCGCTGCCCGGAAAACTGCGACCGCGACCGAGCTCGAGGCCCAACTCGACGTATTGGTCGAGCGGCGGCAGCCACGTCAGTTGCAATCCGTCGTCGCCGTATTGCGTGCCGAGCAGGGCCTGGTAGGCGAGCGGGTTGTCGACGAAGTCCCAAGTGTGCGCATGCTGCGGGTTGAGATAGCCCACGCCGGAGAAAAATCGCCCGGCCTTCAGCGCGAAACCGTCGCCCAGCGACGTGGTCTGGACGTAGGCCTCTTCGACCGAGACGCTGTTGTCAGGCTTGAGTGAGATGTTGGCCGCGCCGCGCAGCCAGGGGTCCACGCTGGCGGCGAAGCCGAGCTCCGATTCGGCGAGGCTGAAGCCGCGCGTACCCGGTCCGATCTCGGCGCCGCGCGGCAACTGGAAGCCCGTGAGGGCGTACTTGGCCGGGTCCTGCGAGGTGCGCGTGTACAGGCCGGACAGGATCAACGACATCGACGGGTTGAAGGCGTTGGCGCCACCTCCGGCCGAGGCGACGGCAGGCGCGGTCGCCGGCGCGGGGCCCGGAACCGCCGCCGATGGCGCAGCGCCCTGCGGCGCGGCGCTGGCCACCGGAGGTGCTGGCGCCGTCAGTGTGGCTTCGGCCCGTTGCAGCCGCTGCTCGAGCGCCTGCAGGCGGGCCTCGTAGGCGGCGCGCATCGCGTCCATGTCATTGCGCAGGGCGGCCAGGTCGGAAGGGCTGTCGGCAAAGGCGCCGAACGGCATGATCAAGGCGAGCGTGAAGGTCGCCGATACGAGCTTGTGCATGGGATCTCGCTCCGGGCAAGAACGTCGAATCGCGCCTGCCCGTTTTGCGAACGGGTCGGGCGCAGCGGCAACGGTCAGAGGGAAGCGAGCGGGGGAGCGCGACTCCGGTAGGCGCGGGCGGGAAACGCCAGCCAGACGTCTACGACGCCAGCTTGAGGCAGCTCATGCTGGATCGCCGGGGGCGCCCAGGCCTCGACCTCGGCGATCGGCGCACCGCCGCCGATCGCCGCCGCGATCAGGCAAAGATCGCAGTGGGCCGGATGCGGTGCCTTCTTGTCGTTGGCGGCACGGATCGCCTCCGGACGATCGTGCGACAAGGCGTGCCAGACGATGCCGGCCTGCGCAAGCGGAAACAGCAAGCCGAACCAAAGCAGCCAGGCGAAGCGGCGTTGCGAGACGGGGCGGGAACGGAGCGCATGCATTGCGATCGAGCGATCTTAGCCTGCGGCCGATCACCCGCTTCGCCGCGCCTCACGCCACTATTGCGACAGAACCGGCGCTGTCGCCGCCGATGAAGACGAGGCCCCGATCAACGATCGATCTCGCGCTGAAGCGCTTCAATGCCATCCAGTACGCCGCGGAACTTGTCGCCGAAAGGCGTTAACCGGTATTCGACACGCGGTGGCACCTCGGGATAGGCCTGCTTTTCGAGGATCCCGAAGCGCACGAGCTTGTTCAGGCGTTCGTTGAGCACCTTCTTCGACAGCCCCTCGATGGCGTGCTCCATGGCACCGGGCCGGCACACGCCGCCGCGCACGGCACCGAGCACAGCCAGCGACCACTTGCAGCCGACGATGTCTTCGACCATTCGCGACACGTTCGGCGGCGTTGACATCGCTTGTTTTTGCGGGTTCATCGATCGTCACCTGAAAGTGCCCTGGTCACCGTTTCGTGCCCGCTGTTCAAGCTTGAGGCCACGTGCTGGAATGCTGGCCATCCGACCCCGGATTCTAGGAGTGCCCCATGCGCAAGATACTGTTCCTCGCCGCCACGCTCGCGATCACGCCACCGCTGCGGGCGGCCGATGCCGCGCCCGTCCCGTACCCGGACGGCTATCGTCAGTGGACGCACGTCAAGAGCATGACGATCAACCCGGGGCATGCCCTCTACGACACGTTCGGCGGCATCCATCACCTCTATGCCAACCGACGAGCCGAGCAGGGCTACAAGAGCGGCAAGTTCGGCGACGGTTCCGTCATCGTCTTCGACCTGTTGGAAGCGAAGGTCGCCGACAATGCCGTGCAGGAAGGTGGCCGCAAAGTGCTGGGCGTGATGCACAAGGACGCCAAGAAGTACAAGGACACTGGCGGCTGGGGCTTCGAGGGATTCAAGGGCGAATCGAAGACCGAACGTGCCGTCGGCAAGAACGCCGCGTCGGCGTGCTTTCAATGTCACACCGCGCGGAAGAATAACGACTTCGTCTTCTCCAGCTTCAGAAAGTGATCGCATGCGCGCTGCAGTCCCAGCAACGCCGACGATGATCCACCGGTTCGGCCTCGACCCGCCCGGCCGGGCCGCGCCGCCGTGGACGACCTGCGAGTGGTTCAACACGGGCGACACCCTGCAGCTGGCCGACTTGCGCGGCAAGGTGGTGGTACTGCACGCATTCCAGATGCTGTGTCCGGCCTGCGTGCACGACGGGCTGCCGCAGGCGCAGCGCATCCATGCGACGTTCGCGGCACTGGGCGTCGCAGTGATCGGCCTGCACACGGTGTTCGAACATCACGCGGCGATGACACCGGTCTCGCTGCGGGCGTTCTTGCACGAGTACCGAATCACGTTCGCGGTCGGCGTCGATGCGCCGAGCGCCGATGCGCGCAACCCGATTCCGGTCACGATGCAAGCCTA
>JAYSMB010000199.1:0-1804 GCA_043725065.1 Burkholderiales bacterium | reverse complement strand
GAGCCGAACATCAAGCAGGGCGCGTCGCTCGCGTTCGCGCACGGCTTCAACGTGCACTACGGCCAGGTCGTGCCGCGCGCCGACCTCGACGTGTGGATGGTCGCGCCGAAGGCCCCCGGCCACACGGTGCGCTCGACCTACACCCAGGGCGGCGGCGTGCCGCACCTGATCGCGGTGCATGCCGACAAGACCGGCAAGGCGCGCGATCTGGCCCTGAGCTATGCGGCGGCCAATGGCGGCGGCAAGGCCGGTGTGATCGAGACCAACTTCCGCGAGGAGACCGAGACCGACCTGTTCGGCGAGCAGGCCGTTCTGTGCGGGGGCGCGGTCGAGCTGATCAAGGCCGGCTTCGAGACGCTGACCGAAGCGGGCTACGCGCCCGAGATGGCCTATTTCGAGTGCCTGCACGAGCTCAAGCTGATCGTCGACCTGATCTACGAGGGCGGCATCGCCAACATGAACTACTCGATCTCGAACAACGCCGAGTACGGTGAGTACGTGACCGGGCCGAAGATCGTCACGGACGAGACGAAGAAGGTGATGAAGCAGGTGCTCAAGGACATCCAGACCGGCGAGTACGCGAAGAGCTTCATCCTCGAGAACCGCGCCGGGGCCCCGACGCTGATGTCGCGCCGCCGGATCACCGCCGAGCACCCGATCGAAGTGGTCGGCGAGCAACTGCGCGCGATGATGCCCTGGATCAAGAAGAACCGCCTGGTCGACCAGTCGAAGAACTGATCCGGACCTGGGCGTTCGATGAAGGCCGCGGGGCTCGCCTCGCGGTCTTCTGCTTTCTTTCCGAGCTATCCTTCGCCACATGACCAATCCACTCGACGACGACGACGAAGAAGACGTCGCGGAAGTCGTGCCGCGCCCGCGCCGCAAGGGTATCTACATCCTGCCCAACCTGTTCACGCTGGCGGCGCTGTTCGGCGGCTTCTATGCGATCGTGATGGCGATGAACGGGCGCTTCGAGCAGGCGTCCTACGGCGTCTTCTGTGCCATGGTGCTCGACTCGCTCGACGGCCGCGTCGCGCGCATGACGAACACGCAGAGCACCTTCGGCGAACAGATGGACAGTCTGTCCGACATGGTCTCGTTCGGCGCCGCGCCGGCGCTGATCGCCTACGAGTGGGCGCTCAAGGGCCTGGGCAAGCCGGGCTGGATCGCCGCCTTCGTCTACTGCTCGTGCGCGGCGTTGCGGCTGGCGCGCTTCAACACGAATCTCGCCGTCGTCGACAAGCGCTTCTTCCAGGGTCTGCCGAGCCCGGCCGCCGCCGCGCTCGTGATGGGCTTCATCTGGCTGATGGACAACCAGGGTTTCAAGGGCGGCAGCGAAGGCCATTGGCTGATGTGGACGACCTTCGGCGTGACGCTGTATTCGGGTCTGACGATGGTGACCAACGTGCCGTTCTACAGCTTCAAGGACGTGAGTTTCAAGAAGTCGGTGCCCTTCGTCGTGATCGTCGCGATCGCGCTGTTCATCGGGGTCATCAACATCCACCTGCCGGGGGCGCTGTTCGGCATGTTCATGGTCTACGGCTTGTCGGGCTACGGCGTCTATGTGTGGAAGCGCATGAAGGGCAGGCCGGTCAGCGTGATCGCCACCTCGAAGGACGAACCCGACGAGCAGGGGCTGCACCGTTGATGGGTCGTGCTACATTTCGTGCCATGACGTTCGTGCCGGCCATCGCTGCGCTGCTATTCCTAGGGGAACCACGGGTTCGCTAGTCACGCACGTCCGCACGTCCTGATTCAACGGCCCGTATGCAACCTGCAGCGGGCCGTTTCTCATTTTCGTGCT
>JAYSMB010000198.1:0-2767 GCA_043725065.1 Burkholderiales bacterium | reverse complement strand
CATGGTCTTCAACACCGAGCACCTGTCGCCGCTTTTCGAGCGTGTGATCGTCGCCTCGGGAACGAGCAACCGGCAAACGAAGTCGCTCGCAGCGAGCGTGCGCGATGCGGTCAAAGCCGCCGGCGATCCGCGACTACTACCACCTCGAAGAGCTCTGGGGCGAGAAGCCGGTGAAGATGAAGATCGAGTCGGCTGCGCCAAGGCTCGTCAAGGCGGCGCCGGTGGGCCGCGAGGCGACGCCCGTGCGGCGTGGTGCCGCGTCATCGAGTGCCCGGTCGGCGCTGCGGCCGGTCGCGGCCGAACGCCCTGCGCCCACTGCCAAGCGAGCGGCGCCGGCCAGGCGGGCCGCGCCCGCCAAGCGCGCTGCGCCATCGCGTACGACGCCAGCCAAGCGGGTTGTCATCCGCACCGTCGGCGTCAAGAGCACGGCTGCGAAAGCGGCGCGAACGAGTCCGCGCGTGGCCGCGAAGAAGGCGGTCGCCAAGAAGCCGGTCGCCAAGCGATAGGGTAGGCCGCTCCACCACGCCGCGCCCTTGAAACTCGTTCTCGTCGCAGTCGGCCAGCGTCCACCGGCGTGGGCCGCGACGGCGTTCGACGAGTATGCGAAGCGTTTCCCGCCAGAGCTCCGCTTCGAGCTCAAGGCGATCAAGGCCGAGCCCCGCCGAACGCGCAGTGCCGCGCAGTTGATGGCGGCCGAAGCGCGGCGCATCGACGCGGCCATACCGCGCGGCGCACGCAGGATTGCGCTCGATGAGCGGGGCGAGCGCGTCACGACGCGACAACTCGCCGAGCGCCTGCTTGCCTGGCAGCGCGAGGGCCGCGACGCCGCCTTGCTGGTCGGTGGCCCGGATGGGCTCGACGCCACGCTCAAGGCAAGTTGCGACGAGCGCCTTCGCCTGTCGGACCTGACCCTTCCGCACGCCTTCGTCCGCGTCCTTGTCGCCGAGGCGCTGTACCGTGCCTGGTCGGTGACGGCGAATCATCCGTATCACCGCGAATAGATGAAGCCCCCACGCTCTCTTCGTTCGCTGCCCCCCGAGGGGGCGCGGCCGGCCTTGGGGTGGCCCGGCGCCCGGCCGGACGGCTCTTTTGTCTACCTCGCCTCGCAAAGCCCGCGCCGCCGCGAGTTGCTTGAGCAGATCGGCGTGCGTCACGAGCTGTTGCTCGCGGGCCCAGAGGAAGATGCCGAGTCGCTCGAGGCGGAGATCGTGGGCGAATTGCCGTCCGTCTACGTCGAGCGTGTGACCCGCGCGAAGCTCGCAGCGGCGCGGCGCCGTCTTGCGGTCCGGGCGCTGCCCGAGGCGCCTATCCTGTGCGCCGACACGACCGTGGCGCTCGGCCGGCGCGTCCTCGGCAAGCCGGGCGATGCGGAAGACGCGGCGCGAACGCTGGCCCTGCTTGCCGGAAAGACGCATCGCGTCATCAGCGCCGTGGCAGTCGCTTCGGGCCGGCGTTCGCGCTTGCTCGCCAGCGTCTCTCGGGTTCGTTTCGCGCCACTCACCGGCGTGCAGATCGACGCCTACGTCGCCAGCGGCGAGCCCTTCGGCAAGGCCGGCGCCTATGCCATCCAGAGCGCCGCCGCGGCATGGATAGAGCGGATCGAAGGCAGCTACACCGGTATCATGGGTTTGCCGCTGCACGAGACGGCGACGCTGCTCCGCTGGGCCGGCGTCGTGTCTTCGCCGTAGATACGAGCCAAAGCCCACGATGCAAGACATCCTCATCAACTGGGCACCGCAGGAAACGCGCGTCGCGATCGTCGAGAACGGCGCGGTGCAGGAACTGCACTTCGAGCGCGAACTCGAGCGCGGTCGCGTCGGCAACATCTACACCGGCAAGATCGCGCGCGTGCTGCCCGGCATGCAGTCCGCCTTCGTCGACATCGGCCTCGAGCGGGCCGCCTTTCTGCACATTGCCGACGTGTTCTTCGGCAACGGCACCTCGCGCAACGACCATACGCCGGGCGCCGCGCCGCCACCGCCGATCGAGCGCCTCGTGTTCGAAGGTCAGACGCTGACCGTGCAGGTCATCAAGGACCCGATCGGCACCAAGGGCGCGCGGCTCTCGACCCAGATTTCGATCGCGGGACGGCTGCTCGTGTTCCTGCCGCAGGACGATCACATCGGTATCTCGCAGAAGATCGGCTCGCAGGAGTTGCGCGAGCAGTTGCGCACGCGCATGGCCGCGCTGACGCGGGCCGAAGACGAGGCCGGCGCCGAAGGTGGCGAGGCCGTGGGCGGCGGCGGCTTCATCCTGCGCACCAACGCCGCCGAGGCGAGCGACGCCGAGCTCGCCGATGACATCCGCTACCTGAAGAAGACCTGGCAAGGCGTTCGCGAGCGCTCGTTCAAGTCGCCGCCGGGAACGCTGCTGCACCAGGATTTGAGCCTGGTCGAGCGCGTGCTGCGCGACCTGGTCGATGACCGCACGCAGGCGATCCGCATCGACTCGCACATGCAGTTCGACGAGCTCTCGAAGTTCGGCCGCGAGTTCACGCCGGGCGCGGTCGGCAAGCTGCGGCACTACCCCGGCGAGCGGCCGATCTTCGATCTGTTCAACATCGACGAAGAGATCGCCAAAGCGCTGCTGCGCCGGGTCGACCTGAAGTCGGGCGGCTACCTCATCATCGATCAGACCGAAGCGTTGACGACGGTCGATGTGAACACCGGCGGCTTCGTCGGCGCGCGCAACTTCGACGACACCATCTTCAAGACCAACCTCGAGGCCGGGCAGGCGATCGCCCGGCAGCTGCGCCTGCGCAACCTCG
>JAYSMB010000197.1:0-1507 GCA_043725065.1 Burkholderiales bacterium | reverse complement strand
CGCGATCCGGGGTTGTTTCGCCCCGCCTCGCCGCAGCCACGGCGGTTCGGCGAAAATCCTCACTCTGTCTCACAGATTCTGCCTATAAAGCCTTGATATCGCAACGAAAGTCACCTTCGCAGGGCGGCCTGCGTGAGACGTTTCACACCGCTTTGCGTTGCGCTGCATCCACATTTACCGGCTCCTGAATCGAATCGTCACAAATGGCCCGTCTTCAGATCCTTCGCTACCCCGATCCGCGCTTGCATACGGTCGCCCGACCGGTGGCCGAAGTCGATGAGCGAATCCGCCGCCTGGTCGACGACATGCGGGAGACCATGTACGGGGCCGAAGGCGTCGGCCTGGCCGCCACGCAGGTCGATGTGCACGAGCGCGTGATCGTCATCGACACCAACGACGCGCCGGGCTCGAGCATTGTTCTCATCAACCCCGAACTCCTCGTGAAAAGCGACGAGATGGTGCTCGGCGACGAAGGCTGCCTGTCGGTGCCCGAGATCTACGACAAGGTGCCGCGCCACGCCCGCGTGCGGGTGCGGGCACAAGACCGTACCGGCGAAGCGCGCGAGTTCGATGCCGAAGGCCTGTTGTCGGTGGCGGTGCAACACGAGATGGATCACCTGCTGGGCAAGGTCTTCGTCGACTACCTGAGTCCGCTCAAGCGCTCGCGCATTCGCATCCGCATGCTCAAGAAGACGCGCGACGAAGCGCGCGACTGATGCGCCTGGCGTTCGCGGGCACGCCTGAATTCGCTCGCGTCGCGCTGGAGCGGATCGTCGGCGCCGGGCACGAGATCGCGCTCGTCCTCAGCCAGCCCGACCGGCCGGCAGGGCGCGGCATGAAGACGCAAGGCTCGCCCGTCAAGGCGTATGCCGCCGCGCACGACATCGCCGTCGTCCAGCCGCGCGGCCTGCGCCTCGACGGGCGCTTCGCCGACGACGCGGCAGCCGCTCGCGCGGCGCTGCTTGCCGCCGCGCCCGAGGTCATCGTCGTCGCCGCCTACGGCCTGATCCTGCCGCCCTGGCTGCTCGAGTTGCCGCCCCTCGGGTGCATCAACATCCACGCCTCGCTGCTGCCGCGCTGGCGCGGCGCCGCGCCGATCCAGCGTGCGATCGAGGCCGGCGATGCCGAATCCGGTGTCACGCTGATGCAGATGGACGCGGGCCTCGATACCGGCGCCATCCTGCTCGTGCACGCAACGCCGCTTGCGGCCGCCGAGACCAGCGCGACCTTGACGGCTCGCCTCGCCACGATCGGCGGCGAGCTCGCGATTCAAGGGCTCGCCGAAGCCGTAGCCGGCTGCTTGCAGCCGCGCGCGCAGCCCGAAGCCGGCGTCACCTACGCCGCGAAGATCGCCAAGGCCGAAGCGATGATCGACTGGCGCGAGCCGGCGCAGTCGATCGAGCGGCGCTTGCGCGCATTCGACCCCTTTCCGGGGGCCCGCGGCGTGCTGGCCGGCGAGACGATCAACTGCTGGCGCGGCGAAGTCCGCGGTCCGAACGTCGGCGCG
>JAYSMB010000196.1:0-10172 GCA_043725065.1 Burkholderiales bacterium | reverse complement strand
GAGAAGGCGTCGTCGCCGGCGAAGTGCGGCGCGAACGGCTCGCCGAAGTGCGGGCGCAATTGCCGGCGCTCGAGCATCGGCGAAATCTCTGAGGCGGCGCCGCGCGATACCTTCGGGCGCGCGGCGCGCGACACCGATACTCGGCAGGTCCGCATCCCCCGTAGTCGGGCTCGTGCGAGCGAGACCGACTGCTAGAGTTTTCCGTCGTCCAGGGGGGAGTGCGAGATGGTCTATCTCATAGCGATTTTTGTAGGCGCCGTGATCGGTGCGGCGAGTGCCGGCGGCTTCGGCCTCTTCGTCGGCGCCGCGCTCGGCTGGCTGCTCCTGCGCGTGGGGCGACTACAGGCCGAGGTCGTCGCCTTGCGCGGCTCGGTCGAGGCGCTTCGCGTTGCCGATGCCGTCGCCGTTGCGCCCGCTGCGCCGCCGCGAGCCGAAGCGGTCGCCAACGCGACCAGCCGGATCGACGCAGAAGCACTCGCGCCGACCGGTTCGGATGTCGCGCCGGGCGTCGCGATCGAAGCGGCCCCGGCTTTCGTCGCTGCGCCGGCGCTGGCAGTGCGCGCGCTCGAAGACGACGCGCTGTCCGCCGGTCCCGATACCGTGCCGATGGCGGAGCCGCCGTCTTCACCGGTCGCGCCACTCGACCGCGGCGCGCCACGTCGATCGCGTCCGCCGCCCTGGGAGCCCTTGCGGCAATGGCTGGTCGGTGGCAACACGATCGTGAAGGCGGGCGTGGCGATCCTCTTCGTCGGTCTCGCGTTTCTCGCCAAATACGCGGCCGAGCACACGCAACTGCCGCCCGAGTTGCGCCTGGCCGCGATCGGCGCAGCGGCGATCGTTCTGCTCGGCTTCGGCTGGCGGCTGCGCCTGTCGCGGCCCGGCTACGCGCAGGTGCTGCAAGGCGGCGCAGTGGCCGTTCTCTACCTGACGTTGTTCGCCGCCTTTCGCTACTACGGCGTTCTTGCCGCGGGCCCGGCGTTCGCGCTCATGGTCGCCGTCGCCGCTCTCGCCGCGGCGCTCGCGGTGCTGCAAGACGCCCGCGCGCTTGCCGTCGTCGGCGCCCTCGGCGGCTTCGCGACGCCGCTGATCGTCTCGACCGGTTCCGACAACGCGGCAGCGCTGTTCAGCTACTACCTGGTCCTCGATGCCGGCATCGCCGCAGTTGCCTGGTTCAGGACCTGGCGCTCGCTCAATCTCGTCGGCTTCGTCGCCACCTTCGTCGTCGCCACCGCCTGGGGCGTGTTGCGCTATCGGCCCGACTCGTTTGCCATGAGCGAATCCTTCCTCATCGCGTTCTTCCTGCTGTTCGTCCTGATCATGATGCTGCCGGCGCGTCGCGCCGTCGCTGTAGCACCAGCGCATCGCAGCGATGCCTGGGTCAACAGCAGTCTCCTGTTCGGCCTGCCGACGATCGTCTTCGCGCTCCAGTACGGCCTGGTCCGCGACACGCCGTTCGGCACGGCGCTCTCGGCGCTGGCGCTGGCCGGCTTCTACGTGCTGCTGGCGTCGTGGATGAAAAAGCGCCCGGAGTTCGGCATCACCTTCGACGCGAGCCTGGCGATCGCGACCATCTTCCTGACCCTCGTGATTCCGTTCGCGCTCGACCAGCGCAGCACCGCCGGCGCCTGGACGCTGGAAGGCGCGGGCCTGGTCTGGATCGGCTTTCGCCAGCGGCGCGGCCTGCCGCGCGCTTTCGGCTATCTGCTGTTTCTGTTGGGCGGCATCTCGATGCTGTTCGCGCACCAGCGCTTCGGCGTGCCCGTCGGCGTCTTCAACGCCTACCTCTTCAACGGTTTGATGGCCGCCGCCGCCGCGATTGCCGCGGCCTACTTCGTGCACCTCAATCGAGGCGACGGTGTGATGGCCAACGGCGAGGAGGTCACCCAACCGCTGCTGATCGTGCTCGCGACGCTCTGGCTGGTGTCGACGGCCGGGGTCGAGATCTCGGCGTTCGTCGACTGGCGATTCACGCTCTCGGCGACGCTCGTCGCGGCAAGCGGAATCGTTCTGCTGTACGTTCTCCTGGGCGCGCGACTCGACTGGCCATCGATCGCCTGGCCGGCGGCCGCTCACGCGCCTCTGCTGTTCGTTGCGGCGGCGATCGTCGCCGCTCAGCTCGCCAACCCTTTGCAGGATGGCGGCGCGTCGGCCTGGCCGATCGCTTTCGCAGTCCATGCGGTCGTGCTGCGATCGGCGGCGTCGCGCTGGCCCGAAGCTGTGGCGAATACCGTGCATGCGACCGCCTTCATCGCGTTCGCCCTGCTCGGCGCGCTGCTCGGAAGGGCCGCCACCGCCGACTGGGGCGACTCGGCAAGCGCCTGGCCGTGGCTCGGCTGGCTTGTCGTACCGGCGACGCTTCTCCTTTGGCTCGCGCGTCCCTCGACCGCCCAGGTCTGGCCGATTCGCGCCGCGCCGACGGCGTACAGGTTGGCTGCCGCCGCGCTGCTCGCGTTCGGCCTCTGGCTCTGGACGCTGATTGCCAACGTCGCTTCCGATGGCACGGCCGCACCCCTGCCGCACCTGCCGCTGCTCAACCCGCTCGACCTGGGCATCGCGCTCGCCCTGGTCGCGATCCTGCTGTGGCTGCGCGCCATCGGCCGTGCCGCCGAGGCGCCGCTCGGCCTGGTCGCCACCGCGGGCTTCGTGTGGCTCAACGCCATGCTGGTTCGCGCTTTCCATCACTATGGCGGCGTGCCCTATCACGTCGACGCCTGGCTCGGTTCGCTCGCCGTGCAGACCGGCATCGCCCTGCTGTGGGCGCTGACCGCGCTGGTGGCGATGTGGTTCGGCGCCCGGCGCGGCGAGCGCGTGCCCTGGGTCGTGGGTGCGGCGCTGCTCGCCGCGGTCGTCTTCAAGCTGCTGCTTGTCGATCTCTCGGGCACTGGAACCGTGACGCGGATCGTCTCCTTCATCGGCGTCGGTGTGCTGATGCTCGTGATCGGCTACGTCGCGCCGCTGCCGGCCAAGGAGACGCGCCATGCAACGGTCTGAGCGCGTGACTCGCTGGCTGGTCGCGATCGCGGCTGCCGGTGCGCTGCCCTGTGCCGGCATTGCTGCGACAGCCGAGCCGCAGCCTTATCGCTACGACGCGCCGATCGAGATCGCCAAGCCTGCCCCTTTCGTCGAGCTCGCGTTGCCGCCCTCCGCCTACGCCCACACGATGCAAGGCGATCTGCGCGACCTGCGCGTCGTCGATGCGCGCGGCGAACGGGTGCCCTTCGCCTTGCTCGCACCGCGTGCCGCATCGGCTGCCAGCGAGCGGGTCCGCGAAGCGACGCTCTATCCCCTTCCGCAACGTCCAGTGGGTGCCACGGCATGGCCCTCGCCGGTCGAAGTGACGGTCGAAGGCGACCGGATCTCGGTGCGCCGCTCGGGCGCCTCAGCCGCGCCATCCGCCGCCGCTTTGCGCGAGTCACCGGGCTGGCTGCTCGACCTTGGCGAAGCGTCGCCCGGCGACTCCGCGGCGCGTCGCTTGCAGCTGCGCTGGTCCGGGCCGGCCGAGTTCTCGGCCGCGTATGCGATCGAGACCAGCGCCGATTTGCGCAGCTGGCGTGCCGGTCCGGGCGGCCAGCTGATGGCCTTGCAGTCGGCGTCCGGCGCGCTCACGCAGCCGATCGTCGCCCTGCCCGACGCAGCCGGCCGCTTCGTGCGACTGACCTGGCTCGATCCCGCCGCGGCACCCGTGCTCGCCGGCGCCACCGCGGTCGCGCCGGCGCGCGATCTCCTCGCCTTCGACGCTGCCACCGAACTCGTCTTCGCACCAAGCGCGGAACCGGCGGCCCAGCGCGGCGCGGCAACCGACGCGCGCGGCTCGCTGCACTTCGATCTCGGCGGCGATCTGCCGCTGCTCGACATCGACCTCCGCTTCGCTTCGGGCACGCTCGTCGCGCCGGTGCGAGTGCAAGGGCGCAATCGCGCCAGCGAACCCTGGCGGGAGCTCGGCAGTGGCGTCTTCTACCGGCTCGAACGTGACGGAACGGTCGCCGAGTCGCCGGCGGTTGCGATGCCCCTGCACACGCGATTTCTGCGCATCGTTCCTGACGAGCGCGCGGCCGCACTCGATCCGCAGCGGAGCCGACTCGTGGTCCGCGCGCACCTCGCCTCGCTGGTCTTCGCCTCGAGCGGCGAGGCGCCGTTTCGCCTGCTCGCCGGCTCGCCCGATGCCCGTGTCGGCGCTCTGCCCGCGAACACGCTCGTGCCGCGGTTCGACGAAGAGCGCAAGCGCTTCGGCCAGGCCACGCTCGGTGCGTTCGGCGAAGCACCTGGCGTGGCGCTGGCTGCCGAGCAGTCGGAGCGCGAAGCGAGGCTTCGCCCCTGGCTGCTCTGGGGTGTGCTCGTCGCCGGTGTCATCGGCCTTGCGGTATTGGTCTGGCGGCTGGCGCGAAGCGGCCCGGGGGCGCCACCGCCGGCGGCCTGACGCGGCCGCACGGTGCGCTCAGGCGCCCAGCAGCTCGCCGACCGGCTTGAGCTCGTCGATGCGGTCGCAGGTCGATTTCACGACCATCAGGATCGGCACGCCGAGCAGCAGGCCCCAGACGCCCCAGAGCCAGCCGAACAGAAGCACGCCGACGAACACCGCGAACGGGCTCATCCTGCTCGCCCGTCCCATCCACCAGGGCGTCAGGAGATTGCCGACGAGCGTGTGGATGGCGAACGAGCTCGCGCCGATGATCAGGCCGCGATCGAGCGATTCGAACTGGACCACGCCGACCACCGCCGAGGCGAGGCCGATGATGACCGCACCGAGGTAGGGGATGAGATTGGTCACGCTGGCCAGGATCGCCCAGACCAGCGAATGATTGAGGCCGAGTGCGAAGAAGGCCAGGCCGGTCAGCGCGCCCACCACGACACTGGTTGCCAGTTGCACCAGCAGGTATTGCTGGATCTGGGCATGGATTTCGTCGAGCGCCTGCACCGTGATCTTTTTCTGGCTGAGGCGCGGGCCGGCGAGCTTGACCATCTTGCGCCGGAAAGTGTCGCCCGAAGCGAGCAGGAAAAACGCGATGAAGACGACGAGGGTTGCCTGACCGAGAAAAGTGAACAGCCCGAGCGTGCCGGTCCAGAGATAGTCCTTGACGTTGAGGCGGGACTTCTCGACCACGACGTGCGTCACGCCGCGCGGCGCCGGCGGCAGCGCCGCCGACATCGGTTCGACCTTACGCGAAGGGGCCGACGCCGAAGGCACCGGGGCCGAGGCCGGCCGCGCCGAGCCTCCGCCCGGGGCCGAAGTCGCCGCCGAGCGCGTGGCGGAAGCGGCGTTCCCGCTCGCCGCCGGGTTCGAAGCCGGCGTCGCGCTTTCTTCGGTCGCTTGTTCAATCTCCGCCGCCGCCTGCTGAACCTTTTCGATCGCCGAGCCCGAACTGGGTCCGGGCTTCTGCACCGAGCGGCGCAGCTTCTGCGCCACCTCGGGCAGGGTTTCGATCAGCGCGTTCGCATCGTCGCTGATCGACCAGGCGCCCCAGCCGAGGCCGAAGACGATCGTGGCGAGCAACAGTCCGGCTCCCGCGGCACGGGGCAGGCGCCAGCGTTCCAGGCGATCGACAAGTGGCGTCAGTGCGTAGCTGAACATCACGCCGAGCAGAAGCGGAATGAAGACTGCCTTGGCCCATTGCAGTGCGAACGCCGAGGCGATGACGGCGACGACGACCAGCGCGAGGTTGCGCACGTCGACCGGCATGTGCAGGAGCACTCGCTCTGGCTCGATGACATCGCGGGGCGACGTGTCTGCGGCGACGGCCCCGTCCTTGTGCTTCACGGGTTGGGTCTCGGGGAGAGGTGAGTGTTGCCGATTGCGATGGCTGGACAGGCCCGATCCGGGCACTTGGCGTGCCCGGCCGCCTCACCTCGCGGCGTCGGCGGGCAGCGTGATGTAGTGACGCTCGAGTTCGGGCGCTTGCGGCGAATCGAGCAAGGTGCAGGTCAGGCGCAAGGCGTCGGCGGCGGAGTCGCCGAGCCGGACGCCGCCGTTGGCCTTCAACGCCGCTGCGACCCAGCTTCGGACCACGACCGGCCGCTGCATCCACGAGAGGGTCTGCAGGCGGGCAAGCGCTTCGAACACGCTTTCAGCATCGGGGGCCTCGAACGGCGGCGCATGGGCATACGGCTGCCAGTGATGCATGACGCTGGCGTACCAGCGCGCGCCGCCTTCGCCATCGGCCGTTTCGTCGATGACCATGCGCGACAAGAACGCGGTGTAGACGGCCAGGGCCAGCACGTCGGTCTCCAGCCATTCGACGACTTCGACGCTTGCTTCGGCCCGCGCCGCCAGTGGCGGCACTTCGCCGAGGCCGCGGCGCATGGCGAGCCAATGCAGGCGATCGACCGGCCGGACCACGCCGCGCGCGCCCATGACGCGCCGCGTCGCGCGCAGCAAGTCCTGCTTCGCCGAAATCGGTTGCAGCGCCATTCGCGAAAGCAGCAGCTCGAACCAGGGCAATCGGGCTGCCCCGGAAAGGCAGGCGGCGTGCTCGCGCAAGCCTTGAATGCCGGGACTCTTCGCGGTCTCGATCTCCCAGGCGCGCGCCGAGCGTTTGCTGCCGGGCGGCAACAGCAGGGCGAGCAGCGCCGCCTGTAGCTCGAAGGCGCCGTGCAGGCGCGACAGCCGGTCGGAAGCATTGCGCTCCGGATCGTTCGCGGCCTGATTCGCAGCATAGGTGTCGACCATCGAATCCTCCGATCCCGCTTGCGGCAGCTACAGAGTCGCGCCCGGCCGAAAGCCGAACAGCCATGCGACCAGGGCTGTCGGAAACTGGAACAGTGCGATGTTGTACGCGGCAACCGCCGCATTGAATTCGCGGTGCGCAAACGCCAGGGTCGTATCGCCTTCGGC
Organism: Burkholderiales bacterium; assembly: GCA_043725065.1. GTDB lineage: Bacteria > Pseudomonadota > Gammaproteobacteria > Burkholderiales > Burkholderiaceae_C > Schlegelella_A. Next base: position 3,343 of record JAYSMB010000196.1, on the reverse strand, counting down.
GAGCTTCGCATTGAGCTCGGGCAGCTCGGCGCCGGCCACCGTCCGCACCGGCAGGCGGGCGCGCGCGTCGGCCAGGATCTCCTCGGCGACGCGCAGGCTCGTCACCGCGCCGGCCGCGGCCGGGCGCGCCCGCGCATGCTCGCGTGCGGCGTCGGCTTGTCGCGATGCGGCACGCAGCGCGTCGAGCCGTGGGCCGGCACTGACGAGGGCGGCAGCGAGCAGTTCGAGCTGCCGGTCGAGCAGCGCATGGCGCTGTCGGCACAACTCGTCCACCGACGCGAAACGTGCGACCAGCGCGTTGCGCAGACTGACCATCCGGTTGTAGGCGCCGACCATCCAGAACAGGAGCACTGCACCGAGCGTGCCAGCGGCGATCTGCGTCGTCGTCATGCGCGGCACTGTGAAGACGGGTTTCGCCGGGCCGACGTGGCGGCTCGTCAACTGACGAGCCAGGCGTCGTAGCCCTTGCGGCGCAGGTCGCACGACGGGCACAGGCCGCAGCCCCAGCCCCAGGCATGGCGATGCTCGCGGTCGCCGAGGTAGCACGAATGAGTGTGCTCGATGACCAGCGCGAGCAGCGGCTCGCCGCCGAGTCGCTCGGTCATCGCCCAGGTCTCGGCCTTGTCGATCCACATCAACGGCGTCTCGATCGTCATCGATTTATCGAGGCCCAGACTGATCGCCACCTGCAGCGACTTGAGCGTGTTGTCGCGGCAGTCCGGATAGCCCGAGTAGTCGGTCTCGCACATGCCGCCGACCAGCACGCTCAGGCCGCGCCGGTCGGCCACGCTGGCCGCCACCGTGAAAAAGAGCAGATTGCGCACGGGAACGAAGGTGTTTGGCAGGCCCCCCGCATTCATTTCGATCTCGCGCTGGCTCGTCAGCGCGGTGTCGGAAAGTTGCGAGAGCAGCGAGAGGTCGAGGATGTGGTCGTCGCCGAGACGCTCGGCCCAAAGCGGAAACTTCTCGTGCAGCTGCGAACGCACGTGGAGCCGGCTTTCGAGCTCGACCAAATGGCGTTGGCCGTAGTCGAAGCCGACCGTCTCGACGTGCGCGTAGCGGTCCAGCGCATGAGCCAGGCAGACGGTCGAGTCCTGGCCGCCGGAGAACAGCACCAGCGCCCGGCGAGGGTCAACGGCCACGAATTTCTCCCTGGCCGAGGACGACCCATTTCTGCGAAGTCAGGCCTTCGAGCCCGACCGGGCCGCGCGCGTGCAGCTTGTCGGTCGAGATGCCGATCTCGGCGCCGAGGCCGTACTCGAAGCCGTCGGCGAAGCGCGTCGACGCGTTGACCATGACGCTGGCCGAATCGACTTCGCGCAGGAAGCGCATGGCGTTGGCGTGCGAGTCGGTGACGATCGCGTCGGTGTGATGCGAGCCGTAGCGCTCGATGTGGCGGATCGCTTCGTCGAGCGAGGCGACGACCTTGATGCTGATGATCGCGGCGAGGTATTCCTCGCTCCAGTCGGCTTCGCTCGCGGCGACGACGCGGGCCCCGCTCACGTCTCGCAGCAGCGCCAGCACGGCCGGGTCGCCGCGCATCTCGATGCCCTTGTTCGCGAAAACGGCGCCGATCGCCGGCAGGAACTTCCGCGCGATCGCCGCGTGCACGAGCAGCGACTCGGCGGCATTGCACGGCGAAAGCTTCTGCGTCTTCGCGTTGTCGACGATCGCCAACGCCATGTCGAGGTCGGCGGCGGCATCGACGTAGACATGGCAATTGCCGTCGAGGTGTTTCAGGACCGGTACCTTCGCTTCGCGGGCGATACGCTCGATCAGGCTTTTGCCGCCGCGCGGGATGATCAGGTCGACCGCCTCGGGCGAAGCGATCAGAAAGCCCACCGCGGCCCGATCGGTCGTCTCGACCAGTTGCACCGAGTCGGGCGGCAAGCCGGCTTCGCCGAGCGATTCACGCACCAGCGCGGCGAGCGCGAGATTCGATTGCAGCGCTTCCGAGCCGCCGCGCAGGATGCAGGCATTGCCGCTCTTGATCGCCAGCGCAGCGGCCTCGATCGTCACGTTCGGCCGGCTCTCGTAGATCATCCCGAACACACCGATCGGCACGCGCATGCGGCCGACCCGGATGCCGCTCGGCTGCTGGCGCAGGCCGGTGATTTCGCCGATCGGATCGGGCATGGCGGCGATCTGCTCGCAGCCCAGGGCGCCCGTCTCGATCGCCGCTGCGTCGAGCTTCAGGCGATCGATCAGAGGCGCCTCGAGATCTGCGGCCATCGCGGCGTCGACATCGCGCCGGTTGGCTTCGCCAAGCGACGCCAACCCGGCACGCAGACGCCGCGCAAGCGCGGCGAGCGCGGCGTTGCGCGCTGCCACCGGCGACGCCGCGAGCCCCGCACTCGCGGCACGCGCCGCGGCGCCCATGTGGGCGATCACGGCTTGCAGGTCGGCGGCGGTCATCGTCGAATTGTCGCAAACCGGCCTGCGCCCGGCTGCGCCGGCCGTGCGCAGCTTCGCACGTCAGCCGATTTCGGCGAGACGGATGCAGGCCGCGGTGTGCGATTCGCCAACCGGCGCCAGCGGCGGCACGACTTCGCTGCAAGCCGCCACCGCGTACGGGCAGCGGGTGCGAAAGACGCAGCCCGAAGGCGGTGCCAGCGGCGACGGCAGCTCGCCGGACAACGCGGTGCGTGCCGCGCTTGCCAGAGCCGCTTCGCCACGCGCCGCGCCGACTTTCGGCGTGCTCGCGAGCAGGGCCCGCGTGTAAGGATGGCGTGGCGCGGCGAACAGCGCCGCTTTCGGCGCCCGCTCCATGACGCGACCGAGGTACATCACGAGCACGTCGTCGGCGATCAGCTCGACGACGGCGAGGTTGTGCGAGATGAAGACGTAGGCGACGCCGGTGTCTTCCTGCAAATCCATCAAGAGGTTGAGGACCTGCGCCTGGATCGAGACGTCCAGTGCCGAGACCGGCTCGTCCGCGACGACGATCTTGGGCTCGAGCATCAGCGCGCGCGCGATCGCGACGCGCTGCCTTTGGCCGCCCGAGAACATGTGCGGATAGCGCGCGTAGTGCTCGGGAGGCAGGCCGACGCGGGCCAGCATCGCGCGGGCGCGCGCTTCGCGCTCGGCGGGTGCGAGAGCGGTGTTGATGGCGAGCGGTTCTTCGAGCGCCTGGCCGATCTTCTTTCGCGGGTTGAGGCTCGCGAACGGATTCTGGAACACCATCTGCACGGTGCGGCGCAAGGCTTTGCGGCTGGCGCTGTCGGCACGGGCCACGTCGTTGCCGGCGAGGCGCAGCAATCCGGCGGTCGGCGTCTCGAGCATGGTGATCTGGCGCGCCAGCGTGCTCTTGCCGCATCCCGATTCACCGACCACGGCCAGCGTG
>JAYSMB010000195.1:0-1735 GCA_043725065.1 Burkholderiales bacterium | reverse complement strand
GTCGCAGACGATCAAAAACCTCGAAACCCAAGGCTATCTGACGCGCACGCGCTCAGCGGCCGACGGCCGGAGTATCCGGCTCGATCTGACCGACAAAGCGAGGGCCGTTCTTGTGAACGACCTCTTCGAAGCTTTGGTCCGTGCCACGGACGCCCTACCCCCCGGCGTCCGCGGCGAATTCGCCAACGCTTTGCAGCGCATGCTCGGCCAGGTGGCGTCGGAGAGGGGCAAACCTCCCTTTGGTACCTGCGCGTCGTGTAAGCATCTGGAAGGCGACGGCTGCTGCCGGGACGGACAGGCGCCCTATGCGTGCGGGTTCGCGAGCGGGCCGCTGCTTCTGGAGGAGCTCGACGAGCTCTGCATCTACTTCGCTCCAGGCAAGCCCATGGCGGTGAAGGGTGCTGTCACCGGCGCCGCATCGCGATGAGCCCTGTTCCCGCATCAGCCATCACCATCGCCGACGGCGAGATCACCATCGATGCCGAGCTGCTCGCGCCCAAGCTCGGCCTGTCGGCCGAAGCGCTGAAGGCCGAGATGCGCAAGGGCTTCGGCTCCAGTGTCGCCGAGACCGGCATCAACGAGGACGCCGCACGCACGCGGGTTACTTTCAGGTATCGCACGCGAGCCTGGACCGTGGTGGTCGATCCCGACGGCACATTGCGCGATCGACTGTCCATCATGCTGGTCGAGAGCCTCGCGCCCGCCGCCAAAGCCCCGCCGGCGAACGCCGATCACCTAAGTCTGCTCGACTTCGTCAGGACCGCGTCATGACTGCCACCGCTTGGGATCTCGCCGCGACGACGGCCGTTGAGGACGACACGCCTGAAACGCTCGCCTTCCAGCTTCGAGCGCATCTTCAAACGTTCGCCACACAGCGCTTACCGATCACCTATCAGGAGGCGGCCAAAGGGCTGCTGCTCGCACCCCCGAACACCATTCATCAGGTCACGGAGGCGTTGGAGCAGCTCATGGCCGAGGACGCGGCGGCAGACCGCCCCTTCATTGCGGCCATGGTCATCAGCAAGGCGCGCGGCGGCTTGCCGGCGCCGGGCTTCTTCGACTGCGCGGCGCGACTCGGACGCTTCGCGGGCGATGCAATGGGGCCGGACGTCCGGGTGATTCATGCGGCCGACCTCAACGCAGCGGTCGCCTTTTGGGCGCCGCCGAACGACTCCCGCGAGAGTGAATAAAGACCCATGGCCTCTCATCCGACACAGTCCCTCGAGCAAAGCCGACTTCAGCTCGTGCCCGGCGGCGGCGTAGACGGCCGACGCCCGCGCGTAGTCATCGTCGGCGCCGGCTTCGCCGGTCTCAGTGTCGCGAAGCGGCTTGCCAAGGCGCCGCTGGACATCACCCTGATCGACCGCGAGAACCACCACCTGTTTCAGCCGCTGCTCTACCAGGTGGCAACCGCCGGCCTGTCGCCGGCCGACATCGCCTGGCCGATTCGAGGTCTGGTCCGGGACCAGCGCAACACACGCGTGCTGCTGGGCGCGGTCACCGGTGTCGATCGTGTACGCAAACGCGTAATCATGGCGGACCGCAACATTAACTATGACGTTCTGGTGCTCGCGACCGGGGCGACGCATGGCTATTTCGGCAATGATAGCTGGGCCGCCCACGCGCCCGGCCTGAAGGCGATCGACGACGCCACGGAGATCCGCCGCCGTCTGCTGCTCGCCTTCGAGCGCGCGGAGATGGAATCCGATGCGCGCGAGCGCGAACGGCTCCTCAC
>JAYSMB010000194.1:0-2924 GCA_043725065.1 Burkholderiales bacterium | reverse complement strand
CGAGCGGCGCGCGTGCAAGGCGATCAGCAGATCCGCCTCGATATCCCGGTCCCACGCGCTTCGAATCTCGACCACTGCCACCGGGGCGAGAAAGCGCTGCCAGCGCGAAGCCGTGTGCCAGTTGCCGTTGTTGGCCGATGCGAGCGCCGGCGAAACGATGCACACGCGCGGCAGCGGCAAAGGCTCGGTGACCATCGAAGCATGATGTCACGCGCAAGGCCGACTCATGACCTCTGAAGCACGCCAGCTCGGCGGCGCGGCGCTTGCCGCCGCATTGCGCGACAGCCGCGCGACCACGCTGGCAAGAACCCTCGATCGGGACGACGCCGTATGGCGCGTGCCACAACGAGCCGGTATCAACCCGGTCGCCTGGGAATTGGGCCACCTCGCCTGGTTCGCCGAGTTCTGGATCCTGCGCGGCCCGCATGCGCTTGGCGCCTCGGGCTTCGTCGACGCGTCGCGGCCACCACGCTGGTCCGGACCGGACAGGATCTTCGATTCGGCACGCCTCGCGCATGCCGAGCGCTGGCGCACCACGCTGCCCACCCGCAGCGAACTCGTGGCCACGCTCGACGCGCAACTCGAAGCCTGCATCGACGCGATTGCAGCCGACACCAACGACGACGCGGCCCTCTATTTCCATCGCCTCGCGCTCTTTCACGAAGACATGCACGGGGAGGCGTTCGCCTGGTTGCGCGCGACGCTCGGCTGGCCGGCGCCCGCCGGTCTCGAAGCGATGCCCGCGCTGGCCGAAGACGAACCGCTGCGCATCGAAGGCGGCGACCTCGAGATCGGCCGTGCCTTCGATGCGGCCGGCTTCTCGTTCGACAACGAGCAGCCGGCCAGACGCGTTCGCGTCGCGCCCTTCGAGATCGACGCCAGCCCGCTGAGCAACGGGCGCTTTCTTCGCTTCGTCGAAGCGGGTGGCTACGACGATCCGGCGTACTGGCCCGGCGATGCCGGAGCGTGGCGATCGCGACGCAAGCTGGCCCATCCCGATCGCTGGTGCAGGACCGAAAGCGGCGCCTGGCAAGCACGCTGGTTCGATCGCTGGCAGGCACTCGCCCACGACGCGCCGGTGGTGCACGTCAGCGCTTGGGAGGCCGAAGCGTATTGCCGCTGGGCTGGCCGCCGCCTGCCGGCCGCGGCCGAATGGGAGTGCGCGGCCCGCGAGCCGCGTTTTCATTGGGGCAAAAACGTCTGGGAATGGACCGCCGACAGCTTTGACCTCTGTCCTGGCTTCGTCGCCGGACCGTACCGCGACTACTCGCAGCCCTGGTTCGGCGATCATCGCGAGTTGCGCGGCGGATCGTTCGCCACCCAAGCCCGCCTCCATCACCCGAGTTACCGCAACTTCTTCATGCCTGATCGCAGCGATGTCTTCGCAGGCTTTCGCACCGCCGCACTGCAACGCTGACCACGAAAGAATCTCCATGTCCATCTTGCGCACGCTGCTGGCCGTTTCGGCTCTCGCCACTGGCCTGGCCTCGCCGCCTTCAGCGCTGGCCCAATTGACCGGCGTCCTGCGCGTCTCGGCCATTCCCGACGAGGCGCCGACCGAGTTGCAGCGCAAGTTCAAACCGCTCGGCGACTACCTGAAGAAGGAGACCGGGTTGGAGGTGCTGTTCATCCCGGTCACCGACTACGCAGCGGTCGTCGAAGGCCTGGCAAACAACAAGCTCGATCTCGCCTGGCTGGGCGGCTTCACCTACGTGCAGGCTCGGATCCGCACCAACGGCGGCGTGGTGCCGATCGTGCAGCGCGCCGAGGACGCGAAGTTCACGAGCCGCTTCATCGTGCCGGTGGGCAGCACCGCAAAAACGCTCGCCGACCTGAAGGGCAAGACCTTCGCCTTCGGCTCGCCTTCGTCGACGTCGGGCAGCCTGATGCCGCGCTACTACCTGCTGCAGGCCGGCATCGACCCGGAGCGCGATTTCAAGTCGGTCGCCTTCTCGGGAGCGCACGACGCGACGGTCGCCTTCGTCGCCGCCGGGCGCGCCGACGCGGGTGTGCTCAACGCCTCGGTGCTCGACAAGCTGATCGAGACCAACAACCCGAACGCGGCCAAGGTCCGCGTGCTCTCGATCACGCCGCCGTACTTCGACTACAACTGGACCGTGCGCCCCGGTATGGATGCCGCGTTGACGAAGAAGCTCAGCGACGCTTTCCTCAAGCTCGACCCGGCGCAGCCCGAGATGAAGGAGATCATGGATCTGCAGCGCGCCTCGAAATTCATCCCAACCCAGAGCTCGAACTACGACGGCATCGAGGCGGCGGCGAAGTCGGCGGGGTTGATCAAGTAGCGACGGCGTCGGTCGAGCATGAGTCTGCGATTGGAAGGCGCGGGCCTCGTTCATGCGAACGGGCACCGCGCCTTGCGCGAGGTCTCTCTCTCGCTGGCGGGCGGCGAACGTGTCGCCGTGATCGGCCCCTCGGGGGCCGGCAAGACGACGCTCATTCGCGTCCTCGGCAGCTCGCTCAGACCGACCGAAGGACGCGTCGCGCTGTTCGGCGTCGACCCGTGGCGCTTGTCCGCCGCCGAGTTGAGGCGCTTGCGCGCGCGCATCGGTGTCGTGCATCAGAGCCCGCCGATCCCGCCGCGGCTGCGCGTCGTCACCGCCGTGCTCGCCGGCCGGCTCGGCACCTGGCCGGCTTGGAAAGCACTCGCCTCGCTGCTGGTGCCGGGCGATGCGGCAGGCGCACGCGAGGCGCTCGCCCGGCTCGATCTCGGCGACCGTGTCTTCGACCGCTGCGATCGCCTTTCGGGCGGCCAGCTGCAGCGCGTCGGTATCGCCCGGGTGCTGTACCAGCGCCCCGACCTCTTCCTTGCCGACGAACCGGTCTCCGCCCTCGACCCGACCCTGGCCGACGAAGCGGTGGGCGCCCTGGTCGCCGCCAGCGAAGCGAACCGGGCGACGCTGGTC
>JAYSMB010000193.1:0-4864 GCA_043725065.1 Burkholderiales bacterium | reverse complement strand
CCCCCCGCCCAAGCCGTCATTGCTCGATGACCTCGGCTTGGGCGACTTCAAGAAACACATCGTCGATCGCCTGAAGGCTTTGCCCGGCGCCGAGCTCGTGATCGAAACGCTCCAACACTGGTGGTCGGAGCATCCCTTGCACACGGCCGGCATCGTCGCGGAGGGAGCCTCACGCAAATTCGTCGCGCCGATCGCCAGCAAGAATCCATATGCGCTGGTACTCGGCTCGGTCGTGGTCGGCGCCTTGTTCGCGCTGTCGCGGCCCTGGCGATGGTTGTTCCGGCCGGCGCTGTTCGTCGGCTTGCTCCCGCAATTGGCGTCCCAGGCTCTCAAGCGCATGCCGATCGAATCCTGGCTACAGATCCTGGCCACCCTCACCGCGACCAAACGACCAACGGCATCCGCGGCACCGGACGGCGCCGACCAGGCATCGAATTTGCCAAGAGACTCCTGACCGATTACCTCCCAACGGCCCCTTGCCGAACCGCCCGCGCGGAACTCGGCCGGTTTCCCTCCGTGGGGTCTTGAAAACGCGCTCAGGCGCGTTTTTTTTTGAGGCGCATTGCCGCGACCGCGGTCGGGCGCGTAAATTGCTGTATCGGACTGTTCCTACAAAGGCCGGTGCGCCGAGCCGACAGATCGTTCGAGGCTCGATTCCTATAATCTTCGAATGTCGAGATTCTCAGAAATGACTCCCCAGACCGCCGGCCACGATGCTCCTGCCGTGCGCTTGCGATCGGTCTGGGCCACCTCCTCGATCGACGGCGCCGCCGAAACAACGCCGATGGATCTGTCGGTCCTTGGCGCGCATGTCGACCGATGCAATGGTTTGCGCGGCCGGATGTTCGCCTTTCGCTGTGCTGCCGACGCACTGTTCGGCTTCCTCGCACCTCGCTTCGTGACCACGCTGGTCGTGGTTGCACTCGTCTTCGGGGTAGGTTCGCTCATCGTCTGACCCGGCGATGGCCGCACCCGAACTGCTGCGGCTGGTGCCCGACGCGCCGGCGGCGGTGGTCGCGATCCTCGATCCGTCGCGAGGCCCGCTGGAGCGTCCGAACCGTTCGGAGATCTTCGGCCCCGAGCGCTTTGCCCAGCATGGCCGCAGCCTCGGCGAAACGCACGCGGCGCGCTTTGCACCCTCGGGATCGACGGCGTTCTTCCCGCGCCTGCGCGACAACATCCGGATCCTGCGCGAGGCGCATCACTACATCGGCCGACAGGCGACGACCGGCTACGACGTCAGCCCCGCGGCCGAATGGCTGCTCGACAACTTTCATCTGATCGAAGCGCAGCTGCGCGAGATCAACTACGGACTGCCGCGCCGCTATTTTCTTGACCTGCCGGTTCTGCACGACGAGCCGCTGGTCGGCCTGCCGCGCGTCTACGGCGTGGCTTGGGCCTTCGTCGCGCACACCGACAGCGCCTTCAACGAAGAGCTTCTTGTCCATTTCCTCAGGGCCTACCAGGAAACGCGTGAGCTGACACTCGGTGAGCTCTGGGCCTTGCCGACGACATTGCGGGTCGTTCTGATCGAGAATCTGCGCCGTCTGGCCGAACGCATGGCGGCCAACAAGGCGGCGCGCGAAGTTGCCAACCTGTGCTGCGACCGGCTCGACACCTACACGCCGGAAAGCCTCGACACCTTGTTGAGCCCGCTCAACCGGCGCGGCGTCGGCGAGAACTTTCTCGCCCAGATGGCGCAACGGCTTCAGGACCCGCGCACGCCGGCCGAACAGGCGGCCCTTGACTGGCTGCACCGGGTCGCGCCGCATCTCGCCGAGATCCAGACCCGCCTGCCGGCGGCGCAGGCCGCAGACAACCTGAGCGTCGGCAACGCGATCACTTCGCTTCGCTCGATCGGCGACGCCGACTGGCCCGAGGTCATCAGCCAGACCAGCGTGTTGACCCGGCTGATGCTCGGCTCACCAGCCTTCGCCGCCGAGCGCGACGACACGCGCGATCTGACCCTGCACGCGATCGAACGGCTGGCCAAGAAAAGCGCCAAGAGCGAGCGTGCCGTCGCTGAAACGCTGCTCGGCCTGATGGACCGCGCCGCTGACGAAACGACGGCCGAGGAGCCGAAGAGCGTGGCCGGATACTGGTTGCTCGGCGCCGGGCAATCGACCTTGCAACTGGCGCTCGGCCTGCCGGAATCGAACGCGCGTCGCCACCAGCTGCTCGTTCGCCGTGCCGCCCTGCCCACCTACCTCGGCGCGATCGCGCTCGTGACTGCCGGCATCGTCGCCTGGTTGCTGCTGCGACACAGCGTCGAACTTCGCGCTGACGCTGCGTCCTGGCTTGCATGGCTTGCCGCGGCGCTGATGATCTTCCCCGCCTCGGAAACAGCCGTGGCCGTGATCAACCGCCTGATCAGCGAGTCTTCGCGGCCGAGCCGCCTGCCGCGCCTGGGTTTCGCGACCGGCATCCCGCCGGAACATCGGGCGATGGTCGTCATTCCGGCGATGCTGACGAAGCCGGAATCGGGCACCGAGCTCGCCCATCAATTGCAATCGCACTACCTGGCAAATCCAGAGAAGGGCGTGCAGTTCGTCCTGCTCTGCGATTGGGCCGACGCGCCCGCCCAGCACGCCGCGAACGACCTCGCATTGCTAGACGCGGCGGTCCATGCGATCGACAGGCTGAACACTCTGTACCCGGTCGAAGAAGGTCAGCCACCGCGCTTCATCGTCCTGCATCGCGATCGGCAGTTCTCCGAGTCGGAGCAGTGCTGGCTCGGCTGGGAGCGCAAGCGCGGCAAGCTGGAGCAACTGTTGAAGATGCTGGCCGAAGGCTCGACCAGCCCTTTCATCGACCTCGGCCGGACCTCCGAAGTCGGCCCCGGCGTGCGCTACGTGCTGTCGCTCGACAGCGACACGCGCCTGCCGCCGGGGCGCCTGCGCGACCTCGTCGGCGTGGCCGCGCACCCGCACAACCAGCCGCGCCTGACCAGCGACGGGCGCCGCGTCCAGCGTGGCTACGGCATCCTGCAACCCCACGTCGCCACGCCCCTGTGCGCACCCGAAGACGTGACGCTCTATCACTGGCTGTTCTCCGGCCAGAGCGGCATCGATCCCTACAGCATCGCCAGCTCGGAGGTCTATCAGGACCTGTTCGGCGAAGGCACCTTCACCGGCAAGGGCTTGCTCAACGTGCAGGCGGTGCATGCCGTTCTCGGTGGCCGGTTGCCGCCAAGCCAGGTGCTGAGCCACGACCTGCTCGAAGGCTCGCTGGCGCGCTGTGCCGCGGTCACCGACATCTCCGTGATCGAGGACGCGCCCTTCCACGCCGACGTCGCGGCGTCACGCGTGCACCGCTGGACCCGCGGCGACTGGCAGTTGCTGCCGATCCTGATCCACGCCGGCCGATATGGGATCCGTGCCGTCAACCGCTGGAAGATGGTCGACAACCTGCGTCGCTCGCTGGTTGCGCCGATGTCGCTCGCGCTGCTGGCGCTGGCGCTGGCCACGTCCGTCGTCTCGCCCTGGGCGGTGCTGGCGTTGATCGGCCTCGCGTTCACAGCCGGACCGCTGATGGGCGCGGTGGCCGGGTTCGCGCCGAGCCGCGACGACGTGGCGCGGCTCCACTTTTACCGGCAAGGCCTGGCCGATCTGACACGCACGCTCCTGAGCGGCGTCTGGCTGCTCGGCCAGCTCATGCAGCTCGCCCTGATGGCCGTCGACGCGATCGTCCGCGCCGTCTGGCGCACGACCGTGAGCGGGCGGCACCTGCTCGAATGGACGACCGCCGCGGCAGCTCAGGCGTCGGCGACGACGCGCCTGCCGGAGCTGGTGCGCAAGCATTGGGGCGTGCCGCTGGCGGCGCTGGCGCTGTGGGGCCTGCTCGTCGCGGCGCATACGCCCCATGTCGTGTTCGCGAGCGCGCTTTGCGTCGCGTGGTCCCTTTCGCCGGTGTGGACCTGGTGGGTCAGCCGACCGCGGCCACCGCGCCGCAGCGACGCCCTGTCGCACGCCGATCGCGATTACCTCGGCCGGATCGCCCGCGACACCTGGCGCCTGTTCGAGCGCTGCGTCGTGTCGGGCGATCACCAGCTGCCGCCCGACAACCTGCAGACCGCGCCGCACGACATGGTCGCGCACCGCACCTCGCCGAGCAACATCGGTCTCTACCTGCTCGCGACGATGTGCGCGCGCGAGTTCGGCTGGATCGGTCGCAACGACGCAATCGCCCGCCTCGAGGCCACGCTGGACGGTCTGCAATCCCTGCCGCGACATCGAGGCCATTTCCTCAACTGGTACGACACGGAACGGGCCGCGCCGCTGCTGCCGCAATACGTCTCGACGGTCGACAGCGGCAACCTGTGCATGCACCTGCTCGCGGTCGCGCAGGCTTGCCTCGAACTCGCGAGCGCGCCGCACGACGATGCGGCCCTCCGACACTACCTCGCGGAGTCGAGCACTCAACTCGACGAGTTGCGCGCCGCCAGCGGCAAGCCGGCCGCGTCGGGCAGCTTCGCGGTGCTTCTCGATACCGACGGTGCGCTTACCGAGATCGCCGCCGATGCCGATCGATTCCATGGGCTGCTCGATGCCGCCGCGCTGGAGCTCGCGTCGTGGCTGCCAACGCTCGATGCCGATGCGTCGCCGACACCGGCGCACCGTCTCGGCTGGGCCCTCGAAGATCGCGTTGCAAACTTGCGCTCCGCCCTGCTCGACGCGGCGCGGCCCGGCGATTCAATGCCGGCAAGCGACTCGCAAGCGCGGCTTCGCACGATCGCCGCCACCTGCCAGCGTCTGGCGCGCGAGCCCGACTTCGAGTTCCTGTTCCACAAGAAGCGGCGTCTCTTCCACATCGGCTTTCGTGTCGCCGAACATCAGCTCGACGCCGGCTTCTACGACCTGCTCGC
>JAYSMB010000192.1:0-2815 GCA_043725065.1 Burkholderiales bacterium | reverse complement strand
AGCCGGAATGCGGCGGCGACCTTCGGCGCCGTCTGCGCGATCGTCTGTAGGTGATTCGACATGGCATTCGACATGCCCTCGGGAGATGCCGCCGACGCTCGGATCTCCTTGGCAGCCTTGGCGTAAGCTTCGTTCGTGGCGGAGGCTGACGCTGAAGCGCGGTACGGGATCGCCTTTTGCTCGCCGCTCACGCCGCTGACGAATGCATCCATAGCCTTCGTGGTCTGTCCTTCGACCTTGCTGGCGATCTTCCGCACGGCCGCTAGATCTGCAAGCCGATCCAGCGCGCTAGCCGCTGTCGCCGCGCCGCGGTCCTGCGCGAGCTTCGCCGCGTATGTTGTCGCGATGGCGCCCGCAAGGCCGATGGGATTCATCGACATCGCCGCATGTGCGATAGCCGCTCCGCCGATAGCCGAAGCGCGGAGGCCCAGCGCGTTGTTACGTACCGCCGCCTGAACGCTTTCCTTTGCCGCGTCGTTGGCGACCTTCGCGCGCCGAAAGTCCAGCTTGTCGGCGCGGTACTGTTCTCCCCACGACTTGCCCATGTCGGTTACGGCCTTGTCCCCGGCCTTGTCGATTTCATCCTCGAGGATGCCGCGGATCTTCACGAATGCCGCTTCGGTCGGGGTACGAGAACCCGCAGCCTTGTTCCAGTCGATGTGGGAGTCGATCTGCTTTCGAAAATCGTGCATCGCCTTGATCGTGCCCTCCTTGCTCGCCGCGACACCGTAGTCGTCTGCGACCTTTTCGATCGCTGACAACGGACCGCTATTGAGCGACGGAGACCTCATGAGTTGGTCTACGACGTCAGACTTGATTCGCTTCGCCGCGCCCTCCGCGTCAAACTTCGCGCCCGCGCGCTCCGCCTCGATGAGTCGATCTGCGAGCGCGTTCGCGGACTGCTCTTCGCGGGCGGCGAGCCTCGGCGCGATGTCCTGCACTGAATCGCCCGCCTTTACGAGGCCCTCATCTAGCAACCATCGCTGCACCGACTTGATCCCGCCGGGCAGCTTGTCCGCCTGGCGAGTGACCTTCGCCATATTTCCGCCCGTCGCGAGCGCCTTCCATGCCTGGCCTTCGGCTACCTCGCGCAACTGCGGCGAGAGCTTTGCCGCGATGCCCTTTGCGCCGCTGCCGAGTAGCGATCCGCCGCCCGACAGCGCGCCGCCCGCGAGCCCGCCGAACAACGCGCCGTGGCCGATCGCAGCCAAGAGCGATTCCCCGGTGAGCTGGTGATCGCCAAGGCTCGTTTCGCTGATTTCGTTGCCGGCTCCAAACAGCGCGCCCTCGGCGGTACCTCGCGCCGCGCCGGCTAGCGCCTTCTGCGCAGCCTTCGCAAAAACGCCCTCTGCCGCGTCGCCAAACACCGCCTGCGCCGCGTGCTCAGCAAGCCCCCCAGCCGCGTCTACGGCCCGCATCGGCGCGCCGATGGCACGGACGCCCTTGCCCACAGCCGCTAGCGCCCCGCCTGCCTCGACGGCCTCCGCGCCTCCCTCCAGCGCGGCGACTTCGGGCGCTGCGGTACCGCCGCTGGCGATGATGGGTGCGAGGGAACCGACCACCTGACCGCCGATATTGGCGATCGGGTTCGCCTCGCGCCGAGCCTTCATGTCGGCGGCGAGGTCGTCTCCACCGATGGCCTTCGCTGCAGCATCGGATAGTCCGAGCGTAGCGCCGCTCAGTCCAGCCTCGACGGCCGTTCGCGCTACCTGGCCCGCGGTCCCGTATTTCGCCTGTAGGGCCTGCTGCGCGGCATCGTCCTCCGTGACCTGCTCGGCGCCCGCGTCTAGCGCCTGCTGCAGTTGCGCCGCGGGGCCACGCTTGATCGTGCCCGTATCGGGATCGCGGACGTAAACGAACCCGCTCACTTGAACGAGCTCGGGATCGCGGTCTTCTTCCCCACGTCGCCCGTGTAGCTAGCGGTGGGCTTGACCTGCCCCTGCGCGTCAACGTTGTGGCTGCGCTCGACTTGCTCAGGGCGCATTTCGTCGATGGCCTGCGCGACGTTCGATTGAGTCGTTGAACCGACCTGCTTGGCCAGCGTGCCGGAGTGCGAAAAGAACGCGGTCGGATCGCCGAGGTCAGCGACGAACGAATCATTTTCGATAAGCTTCGGCGATAGGTCGTTTGCCGTGATGTACGCCCCACGCATCTGCAGCCCAAGCGCGTGTAGTCGGGCCTTCTTTTCGGGCTGTAGCACCCACGACGGATCGCTACGGATCTCATCGATTTCGTTGCCCGCCCTGGACAGCGTAGACGCTGCAGCGATCCGCGCCTGCATCTTCCCCGCCGCGTCGGGCGATGGCGCCTGATACGTTTTGCCTCGGTATTGGAACAGCTTGTCCAGGCTCTTGTCAGCGCCACCTGCGCTACCCGTTCCGGCTCTTGTCAGCGCCACCTGCGCGGGCTGCCACTTGTTGATTACGAAAGCGTTGAGCTTTGCCTTCTGCTCAAGGAGTGGCGCGCGTCCTGCGGCCCAATCTGCGGTCACCTTTTTGCTCTGTGCGTCCGTAGCCATAGCGTCTCCGTGCGCGATGAGCGCTGACAGCATGTCCGACTTGGCCGCCGCATCCGCCGTTCTCTCATCGCCGAAGCGCGCGAGCTTCTGCGCGTACACACTTTTCAGATCCGTGAGCTTGCCGCGCGCGTTGGCAAGATTTGCTTTTTGAGCGTCGATGTCTCGGTCGATCTCCGCGTCGATTGACTGTAGCGCGACGTTTGGGCCGCCGTTGTGACCGGACAGATACCCGCCAGCGATTGCCGCCAGCCATCCGAACATTTTCTGACCGGCGCTCTTCGTCGACCAAAGGTGCCC
>JAYSMB010000191.1:0-11218 GCA_043725065.1 Burkholderiales bacterium | reverse complement strand
GCCAGGAGCCGGAGATCGCGTCGATCTCGGGAATCTCCGTGGAGCGTGTGCGCAACGCCACGTTCGCGCTGGGCGCCGCCATGGCCGGCCTCGCCGGAGTCTTGATCGCCCCGATTTATTCCGCCGACCCGCAGATGGGTGCGCGCTTTCTGATCAAGATCTTCGCCGTGGTCATCATCGGCGGCATGGGCAGCTATGCCGGGGCCATCGCCGGCGCCCTTCTTCTCGGTGTGGTCGAGGTGTTCGGTGGCTACCGGTTCGGTCAAGTCGCCGGCTCCGCGGTCGTCTACCTGGTCATGATGGGCGTGTTGCTGGTGCGGCCGCGCGGGCTCTTCGGCCTCGGCGTGCGCGCATGAAGTTCTGGCTCTGCGCCGCACTGGCGGTGATTGCCGCAGCCGCCGTCGCGCTGTTCGGCAACGCCTATGCGCTGACCTTTACGATCCAGCTGTTCGTGTTCGTCGTCTTGGCGTACTCGTGGAACATCATCGGCGGCTACACGGGCTACTCCCACTTCGGGCAGATGAGCTTTTTCGGCTTCGGCGCCTACGTTGGCATGCTGCTGATGCTGCACTTGCACTGGCACTGGCTCGCAGCGGCGCTCGCTGCCGGCGTCATGGCCATCGCCCTGGCAGTGCCCCTCGGCGCGATCATGCTCAGGCTCAAGGGCCCGTTCTTCGCGATCAGCATGTTCGGCCTGGCGCGAGTATTCGAGGCGATCGCCTTCGAATCAGCCGACGTGACCGGCGGCGGCACCGGCCTCTACCTGCCGCCGATCAGCGACCAGAAATCCCTCTACCTTGCCCTTGGTCTGCTCGCACTCGGGATGGTGTGGCTGACGCGCTGGATCGACAACTCCCGCTTCGGCCTGAAGTTGCAGGCCGTCCGCGACGACGAGGGCGCAGCTGAAGCGCTCGGCATTCGCACCACCCGCTTGAAAGTCGTCGCGTTCACGCTCTCGGCAGTGCCGCCGGCGGCATGCGGCTCGCTATTCGCGACGCACCTGGCCTTCCTCGATCCGCCGACCGCTTTCGCGCCGTTGATGGAAGTAACGACCATCGCAATGGTGTTGCTCGGCGGCCTGGGCACGGTGCTCGGCCCAGCGGTCGGCGCCCTCACCTTCGCGCTCTTGAACGAGCTGCTCTGGTCGCGCTTTCCGGAGGCGTATTTCGGTCTCGTCGGCCTGGTCGTGATCGGCTGCGTGCTGTTCATGCCGCGTGGAATCGTTTCGCTGCTGGTGCGACTGCGACTGGTCGCCGCCGGCCGCGGCGCGTTCAGGCGGATCGCCGACCTGCAGCAGCGGACGTCATGAGCGTTCCCGTCGTGGCGCAGCCGCTGCTGCAGGTCGACAACGCGGTGAAGCGTTTCGGCGGACGCATCGCCCTCGACGGCGCGCATTGCTCAGTGCCCGCCGGCTCGATCACGGGCATGATCGGCCCGAACGGCTCCGGCAAGAGCACGCTCTTCAATTGCATCGCCGGCACCGAGCAGCTCGATTCCGGCGAGGTGCGTTTACGTGGCGCACGCATCAATCGGCTCGCGCCGCACGCCATCTGCGAACGCGGCGTCGCGCGCACGTTCCAGCTGACGCGCCTATTCCGCGACATGACCGTGCTCGAGAACCTCGTATCAGTCGCGCATTCGTACAGCGACCGGCACGCCGTCGAGCGCGCGCGCGCGGCGCTCGAGCTGCTCGAGATCGCCGAGCTGATCCATCGACCGGCAGGCGAGCTCTCGTACGGCCAGCGCAAGCTCGTCGAGATCGGCCGAACCTTGATGCTCGAGCCAGCGCTGATGCTGCTGGACGAGCCGTTCGCCGGCATCAATCCGCGCCTGCAGAACCGCATCGTCGGATACCTGCAGAAGCTGCGCGACGAAGGAATGACGCTCTTCATCATCGATCACGAGATGCGCATCATTCTCGAAGTCTGCGACAGCGTATGGGTGCTGGCGGAGGGCCGAATCGTCACGAGCGGCGCGCCGGCGATCGTGCGCGACGATCCGCGGGTGATCGAAGCCTATTTCTGAACCGCTGACCCCGCCCGCGTGAACGCGGACGATCGACGAACTCATACGAGGAGACGAAATTGAAGCTGCCGCAACAGGTCAAGGTCATCGAAGTCGGTCCGCGCGACGGCCTGCAGAGCCTTTCGCGCTGGGTCGACACCGATACCAAGGTGGCGATGATCGACCTGCTTTCGGACGCCGGCTTTCCGGTCATCGAGGCGACGAGCTTCGCGCGCTCGACCGTCGTGCCGAACCTGAAGGACGCCGAACTGGTGCTCGCACGTATCCGTCGTCGGCCGGGAACCGTCTACCGGGCGCTGGTGCCGAACGCGCGCGGCGCCGAGCGCGCGGTGGCGTCCGCATTGGTCGACGAGGTGCTCGGCCTGATCACCGTCAGCGAGACCTACCTGAGGCACAACCAGAACATGTCGCTCGATCAGGCGATCGCCGAAGGCATACGCGCTTTCGAGATCGCCGCCGCGAGCGATGTCGGCTTCACGATGGCGCTCGGCATGGCGCTATGGTGCCCCTACGAAGGCCGGGTGCCGGAAGCCAAGGCGCTGGCGGTGATGGCGCGCTTCTGGGCCGCCGGCATCCGCCGCTTCTATTTCGCCGGCAGCGTCGGCATGGAGGATCCTCAGCACGTGCACACCCTCTTCAGCGCGGCGATCGAGCGCCATCCGGGGATAGAGCTGGGCTACCACGCGCACAACGTCCCGGGTTTCGGTCTTGCGAACGTGCTCGCCGCGCTCGACGCAGGCGCCTCGTCGGTCGAGGGCTCGATCTGCGGCGTTGGGGGCGGCATCGCCATGCCGACCAACATGGGTGCCGTCGGCAACATTCCGAGCGAGGACATCGTCCACTTCCTGAACTCAACGGGTATTCGAACGGGCCTCGACACGCAGCGGGTGCTCGACTGCGCGCGCGCGGTCGGGAAATTGCTCGGCATGGAGCCGATGTCCTACCTGGCGCGCAGCGGCACGCGCGAGGAACTGCTCAAACGCACGCGCGATCATGCGTTCGAGCATCCGCAGTAGCGCGATGATCTTGGCACTTCACAGACACAGACAGGAGACGATCAGAATGAAACGCTTCATCTCGTTGGCAGGCGCGGTCATCGCTGCGTTTCTCTTCTCGACGCTCGCCGTCGCAGCCGACAAGGGTCCGATCGTGATCGGCGCAGCGCTCGCCCTGTCCGGCAACCTCGCCGATTCGGGAGAGCACGTAAAGAAGGCGTACCTGCTGTGGCAGGACGAGATCAACGCCAAGGGCGGCCTGCTCGGCCGCAAGGTCGAGATCAAGATCTACGACGACCGCTCCGATGGCGCAACCGCAGCAAAGCTCTATGAGCGGCTGATCACGCAGGACAACGTCGACCTGCTGTTGGGGCCGTTCGGCTCAGCTTCGACGGCGGCGTCGACCTCTGTTGCCGAGACCCACAAGCGCGTCTTCCTCAATGTCGCCGGCGCCTCGCAGATGATTCACCGGCGCGGCTTCAAGTACATCTTCCAGGTGCTCCCGCCGATCACCGAGTACGTTGCGGGCGTGCTACCGCTGATGCAGGAGCATGGCTTCAAATCGATGATGATCGTCACCCGTGACTACGCCGCGTCGCGCGACATCGTCGAGTACTACAAGGCCAATGCTGCCAAGCTCGGCATTGAGCTGAAATCAGTCGACCTGTACCCCGCCGGCACCGCCGACTTTTCCAGCTACATCTCGAAGGCGAAGGCACAGAATGCCGACGTGTGGCTGTCCATCGCGTACCCGAACGAGTCGGTCGAGATGGTCAAGCAGTTCAAGGCCGCGGGCTACGCGCCCCGAATGTTCGTGTCGCAGGGGGTCGCGCAGGAGGATTTCCTCCAGGGACTCGGCAAGGACGCCGACTATGCACTGGGCATGTCGCCCTACGAGCACACGCTGCCGACCCGCGGCAACCAGGAATTCGTGAAGAGCTGGGTCTTGCGTTACAAGTACCTGCCCGGGTACTACGCCGGCTTCGCCTACGGCGCCTGCAAGGTCCTCGAGGAAGCGGTAAAGAAGGTCGGCTCGCTCGATCAGGAAAAGCTGCGCGCCACGTTGGCGACGATGCAGACAGAGACGCCTCTGGGGCCCTACAAGGTCAACCCGGAAACTGGCGAGCAGGTCGCCGCCAAGGCGGTGATGGTCGAAATCCTCGCCGGCAAGCGAGAAGTGGTCTGGCCGCCGAAATTCAGGACCGCCAAGCCGGTGTTGCCGTACCCGCAGTGGGACCAGCGCAAATGAGGCCGCCGCATGCCCTCTGAGCTTGCCCCGGTCCTCGAGGCGAAGGGCCTGACGACCGGCTACGACCAGGTTCAGATCGTTCGCGATGTCGATGTCGTCTTCACCCGCGGCGCGATCACCGCGATCATCGGCACCAACGGCGCCGGCAAGTCGACTGTCGTCAAGGCGCTCGTCGGAGTATTGCCGGCCTGGAACGGCGCGGTACGGCTCGATGGGCGCGACATCACGAAGATGCCCGCCCACAAGCGAGTACGCGAGGGCATGGCCTACGTGCCGCAAGGGCGAATCGTTTTTCCGGAGATGACGGTGCTCGAGAACCTCGAGCTCGGCGGCTTCACGCTGGCGGGCGAGCGCGCCAAGCTCGCCCGGAACCTGGCTCGCGTATTGCAGATGTTTCCGCGTCTGGCCGAGCGTCGGACGCAGCTTGCCGGAACCATGTCGGGCGGCGAACAGCAGATGCTTGCGATCGGCCGTGCGCTGATGAGCTCGCCGCGTGTGATCGCGCTCGACGAGCCCTCGCTCGGCCTGTCGCCGAAATTCGTAGAGATGGTGTTTGCGACGCTGATCGAGCTGAAGAAGGCCGGCTACACGATCGTGATGGTCGAGCAGAAGGCATCGCGCGCGCTCGAAATCGCCGACTGGGGCTATGTGATGCATCTGGGCCGGGTGGCGTTCCACGGCGCGGCTGCACGCCTGCGCGACGACGAACAGGTCAAGCGGGCATACCTCGGCGAATTGCCGCCTGAGCTCGAAGCGCGCTTTGCAGAAGTGGAAACGACATGACGAACGCCGAGTCCCCCGACGCCCCAGAAGCGTCAACGCCTGCGGGCCCGCTCGCAGGAATACGCGTCCTCGACTGCGCGACATTCATCGCCGGCCCGTACTGCGCGACCTTCCTGGCCGAGTTTGGTGCCGAGGTCGTCAAGGTCGAGCAGCCGGGCCCGGGCGATCCGACACGCAAGTTCGGCACGCCCACCGCGTGTGGCGATTCGCTCGTGTGGCTTTCGGAAGGCCGGAACAAGAAATCGCTGACGATCAACTTGAAGAGCGCCGAAGGGTCGGCGCTGCTGAAGCGCCTGGTCGAAAAGGCCGACGTACTGGTCGAGAATTTCCAGCCTGGCACGTTCGAAAGCTGGGGCCTCGGCTGGGAAACTCTGAAGAAGATCAATCCTCGCCTGGTGATGGTGAGCATCTCCGCATATGGGCAGACCGGCCCGTACAGCCCGCGCCCCGGCTTCGGCCGAATCGCCAACGCATTCGGCGGCATTTCGTTTCTCGCCGGCTATCCGGATCGTCCGCCGGTGACGCCCGGCTCGGCCACGCTGCCCGACTACCTGTCGGGCATGTACGGGGCGATGGGCGCACTCGTGGCGTTGCGCGCGCGCGATCACACGGGGGAAGGCCAGCGGGTCGACATCGGCCTGTACGAATCGGTGTTCCGGATCCTCGACGAGCTGGCGCCTGCCTATCACTTCAAGGGTCTGGTGCGTCAGCGCATGGGTCCGGGAACCGTCAACACCGTGCCTCACAGCCACTACGCGTCGGCAGATGGCCGCTGGCTCGCGATCGCCTGCACGAGCGACAAGATTTTCGCGCGTCTGGCAGAGCTGATGGGCTGCCCGGAGTTTGCCGGCAGCGGCAAATGGGGCAAGGTCGCCCAGCGCGAAGCCGAGCGCGACGCGGTGGACGCATATGTCGGCGAGTGGACCGGGCGGCACACGCGCGACGAGGTTCTCGCGCTGTGCAGTGCCGGCGAGGTTCCGTGCGGCCCGCTGTATTCGATCGACGAGATCTTCGAGGACCCTCAATACCATGCGCGTGACAACATCGCCTATGTCGACGTGCCGCGCATGCCTGGCGGCGGCCATGTGTTCGCCGTGCCGAACGTCATGCCTCGTCTCTCGGCGACCCCCGGGCACATCAATTGGCTCGGCCCGGCCCTCAGTGCCGACACCGAAGACGTGCTGAAGAGCTGGATCGGCCTCGGCGACGCGGAGATCGTCGCCCTCAGAGGCGTCGGCGCTATTTGACCCGAGATTGGACCAATGATGCTTTCCTCGAAAAAGGTTCGCGACGAAGCGACGGCGCAACGGGATGACCCGCCGGCCCCCTATCCAGGCCCCTGCCGTCCGGTGGCCGATGCGACGAGGTCGCCGTCATGACGGCGCCCGTGCCATCGGTGCTGCGCACCTTCCTGTTCGCCCCCGGCAATCACTCGCGACGCGTCGAGAAGGCGCTGGCGCTCGGCGCGGACGCGGTGATTCTCGACCTCGAGGACGCGGTCGCGAACTCGGAGAAGGCGGCCACGCGCAAGATCGTCCTCGAGGCGCTTGCGCGGCCGCGCCGCTGCAAAGGCTACGTGCGGGTCAACGCGCTGTCGACGCCGTGGTGCCTGCGCGACCTGATGGAAATGGTGCATCCGCACGTCGACGGCATCGTTCTGCCGAAGGTGGAATCGGCATCGGACCTGCGCATTGCCGATTGGCTGATCGGCGGCCTCGAGCGCGAACGCGACCTGGACCCGGGATCGATCGATCTGATGCCGATCGTCGAGACCGCGCTTGGCTTCGCTCGCCTCGACCAGATACTCGACGTCCGGGCATCGGCAGCCGGACCCGCTGTCAGCCGAGTCAAACGCGTCAGCTTCGGTGCCGGCGATTTCACGAACGACGTCGGCATGACGTGGACGCCGGGCGAGGAGGAGCTCGCAGAGCTGCGCGTCCGTCTGATCGTCGCATCGCGTGCAGCCGGCCTCGAGCCCCCCATCGATACCGTCTGGATCCACCTGCATGATGCCGCCGCCATGAAGCGCTCGGTCGAGCGAAGCCTGCGCATGGGTTTCCAGGGACGGCTGTGCATCCACCCGGATCAGGTCACCGTCACCAACGAGGTCTTCACGCCCAGCGATGCCGAGTCCGCGCGTGCCGAACGTGTCGTTCAGGCGTTTCGAGAGGCCGAGGCCACCGGCCTCGCTGCCATCCAGGTCGATGGCGTGTTCGTCGACTATCCGATCGTCTACCGCGCGCAACGCATCCTCGCGACGCGCGAGGCGATCCGAGCCCGCGACGCGACCAGCTGACACGCGATGGTTAGGTCGTCGGACCCGTACCTCGCGGAGGTGACAGAGGACTCGGCCCGTGGCGAGATTGCGCGCATCTACCGCGAGATCCGCCGCCTCTTGGCCGTGCCTTTCGTCGCCCTGATCTATCGCCACTTGGCGACCATTCCCGACGCGCTCGAATCGCTGTGGCGTGCCGTGGCGCCGCTCCTAGAATCAGGGGAGCTGCAGGAACGCGCCTGGCGGATCGGCAGCGGTGCGTGGCCGGGGCCGGTCGCTGAGATTCCTGTCCACGTGCGCGCACTCGGCCCCGCGTCGCTGTCGCGCCTCGGCGACGTGCTCGACGCCTACAACCGCGCGAACCCCGTCAATTTCGCGATCGTCTCGTTGCTTCACGCAACGCCGCAGGCGGGCGACAAGGCACCGAGCGGAAATCCTCGGGTCTGGACTCCGCCGCCGATGATTTCTGCGCTGCCGCCGATAGTCCCGATCGGAGATGTGGCGCCCGAGTTGCGCGAATACCTCGATGCTTTCGGCAAACCAAGCGAGCGCGGCATGCCGGCGATGGTGCCGACGCTGTACCGGCACCTGGCCCATTGGCCGAGCGTCTTGGACTTCGCGCGAGACGAGGTGCTGCCGCGGCTTGCCACTGGCACGTTCGCGCCGGCCATCGATCGATTCCGCGCCGCGATCCAGCTCGAAGCGACGACGCTTCGGGGCAGATTCGGTTCCACCGACGCGCCGCTGCAGCTGCAGGGGCGGCTGGCGCCAGTGCTCGATCGCTTCACGGCGGTGATTCCAGAAATGGTCGTCGTCGGCAATTTCCTGAGCCGCAGTCTCGGGCGCGGCTAAGCGGCGCAGCGCCAGCCCTATCAGAGCCGGCTCATGTCGGGCATGGCCGGATGGCCCACCTCTTTCTGATACGCGTTACCCACTCGAAAGAGCAGGCCCTCCTCGCCCCAGGAAGCGACGATCTGCATGCCGATTGGCAGGCCGGCCTTGTCGAGACCGCACGGGACGGTCATGGAAGGAACTCCCGCCGCGCCCACGTCGTAGGTCAGTTTTGCAACCCGCCGGGTGGTTTCGACCATGTCGTGCGAGTGCTCCCAAAGCGGAGCGGTGGTCGACGTCGTGGGGGTGAGGAGCACATCGACGCGATCGGCAAACAGCGAGCGAAGCTCTCTCTTGAAGCGCCACAACGCGCGCATGCATTGCGCATAGTCACGTCCGGACACCTGTTCGCCGAGTTCAATGCGTCGTTTCACCTCCGCGCTGATCTGGTCACGATGGTCGCGCATCAAGTCGCGACGCGCATCGGCGACGTCGGCAAGAACGAACTGGAAGGCCCGGTGCTCCGCAAGCGACTTCGGATCTTCGAGATCGATGTCCACCAGAGTCGCGCCCAAGCCTTCGAGAACACGTGCGGCGCGGTCCACTGCCTCGCCGACGTCGGACTGCAGGTTCTCGAAGTAGAAGGAACGCGGCAGTCCGATTCTCAATCCACGCACGCCTTTGTCGAGCGCCGATAAGGGTTGCGGATCCCCTTCGATGGAAACCGGGTCGATAGGGTCATATCCGGCAATTGCCGCGAACACGGCCGCGACCTCGGCCACCGTAGGTGCGATCGGGCCAATCGTGTCGCAGAGCAGGCTGAGGGCAAACGCCCCGGTGTTCGAGACTCGTCCCAGCGTCGGGCGAAGCCCAACGACGCCGCACAGCGCTGCCGGAACTCGCGTCGATCCACCCGTGTCAGTTCCGATCGCCAGCCGGACCATTCCAGATGCCACCGCGGCCGCTGATCCGCTGCTCGAGCCGCCGGAAATTCGTGCGGGATCCCAGGGATTCTTTACCCTGCCGAAGAACGCATTGTCGCCGGTGGCTCCGAAGCAGAACTCAGTGAGATTTGCTTTGCCGACGACGACGTAGCCGGCCCGTCGAACTCTTCGGACAACCTCGCAGTCGTCCACTGCAGCCATCATGCCAAAGAGGGAAGACCCGTTCGTCGTCGGCAGCCCCTGCACGTCCAGGCAGTCCTTGATGAGTATGGGTTCGCCCGCGACCCCGGATCCGCTCCCGAGCGCCGGGTCGGTCCGAATGACGGCATTGACTGCCGGATTGAGCCTGCCGATCGCCGACAAGGCATCCTGCACGGAAGGAGCGTGGATGGCTGTCATGGTTTGTTAGGCCGCTGAGTCGAACACTGCACGAGAGGTCACCCTCCCAGGAAAGAACGGCGCACCTCGTCATCACTCAGAAGCGCAAGCCCCGTGCCGGTATGACTGACCAATCCACGCTGAATCACGTAGCCGCGGTCAGCGAGTTCCAACGCGGATCGGGCGTTCTGCTCGATCAGCAAGAAGGTGATACCGGCGGCTTTCAGCTCGCGCAGTTGCTCGAACATGTCCTTCGCCAGGATCGGCGACAAGCCGACGGAAGGCTCGTCCATCAGGATCATGCGCGGGTTCAGCATCAAGGAGCGACCGATCTCGAGCGCGCGCCGTTCGCCGCCGGAAAGCGTCCCGGCATACTGGGTCCTGCGCTTGGCCAGGCGCGGGAAGAGCGTCAGTATCTCGTCGATCCGCTTCTTGACTCGAGCCTTGTCGCGAACGAGATACATCCCCAACTCGAGGTTCTCGTAGACGCTCATCGAGGGGAAGATCGTCGACAGCTGCGGGACCATCGCGACGCCGGTCCGCAACAAATCTTGCGGACCCATGGACGTCACGTCCTGGTTCTCGAACACCACTTCGCCGAGGCGAATGTTGATGAGCCCGTAGATCGCCTTGAATACCGTCGACTTGCCGGATCCGTTGGGTCCTACGATCGAGACAATCTCGCCCTTGCGGACCTCGAGGTCGATCCCATGGAGGATGTCGAAACCTCCATAGCCGGCGACGACGCCCTTGAGCGCCAGCATCACCTCGCCCTTTTGCAGGACGGAGCCATCCGGAGTTGCTTCAGGCACCGAGGTAGGCAACGATGACCTCCTGGTTGTGCTGAATCTCATCGGGCGTTCCGTCCGCCAGCACCTTTCCATCGTCGAGGACTACGATTCGATCCGCGATCGAGAAGATGAAGCCGATGTTGTGCTCGACGATGATGAAGGCGACCCTCTCTTGCTCGTTCAGAACCTTGACGTAGTGTTTCAAGGACTCGATCAGCGTGGGGTTCACTCCGGAAGTCGCCTCGTCCAGCATGACGAGGCGCGGCCCGCACATCATCGCCATCACGAGTTCCAGAAGCCGCATCTGGCCGCCTGAGAGATTGCCGGCGTACTCGTGGGCAAGATGGAGGAAGCCCATCAGGTCGATGAGACCGGCCGCCCGCTGACGGGTGGCCGTGTCGGCGGGTTGCAGCATGCCGCGTAAGCCGACCCCTTTCCACTGCCGGCCCATCAAGGCGTTTTCCATGACCGAAAGTTCTGGAAAGATCCGCACGTTCTGAAAGGTGCGCCCGATTCCGCTTCGCGCGACTTGCATAGTCCGCAGGCGGCTGGTGTCGACCCCGTCGAAAGTGATCCGTCCCGCGTCCATGGCGATGTCGCGCGACAAGCAGCCAAGAAGGGTCGACTTCCCGGAGCCGTTGGGACCCACGAGGCCGACAATTTCACCGGTCGCCACGTCGAAGTCGACGGCGTCGACGGCATGGACGCCGCCGAAGCTCTTGGTAATGCCCCGCGCCGAGAGCAAGGGCGTGCCGGTGGCCTGCACCGCGGCATCGTTGGACGAATCCCTGCTAGTCACTGGTAACAATCCTGACTGGGGCCGCAACGGCTGCGGGATAGGAGGTGTCGACGTGCACGGAATCTCTGTGGCGCAGCCGCCTGATCAGGCGGCCGAGCACGGTTCGCTCGCCCCGCTGGATCGTGCCGACGATGCCCTCGGGCATGAA
>JAYSMB010000190.1:0-2091 GCA_043725065.1 Burkholderiales bacterium | reverse complement strand
CAGGCAAACGCAAGATCCGCTGGATGGACTCCGTGCCCTTGGGCTGCGATGTGAGTGGCTTGAGATTCATTTCCTGACTCCGAAAGGACCGGCCGAGCGTCGAGCGCGCAAGACCACTCTATGTCGAGTTGGGCATGCTTGGCGCGACGGTTTTTGACCGAATTCCGGCGGCCTCGCGGCAGTCCGGACGTGTTCACTCGATGTTTGGTTTGACGACAGTGATCTTGGAAGGTGAGACGACTCTAGGCCGGGAACGGGGCAACGCTTGCGTCGGGCGTGGCGGGTGACCGGGGGGACGGGCTGAGTGACGGGGCGCGCGGGAGCGAGAGCGAGGAAGCGGCCCGGCCCTCAGGCCGTCAAGCCGGCTCGTTCACGTGCAGCGTGAAGGAAGAAGAGCCCGCGATCCCCGGGCACGGGAAGGGCCGCACATCCCGGTCGGCCATCGCATAGTGGGCGTAGGTCGGATAGCCGAGCAGCTTCGCCTTCTCGCCGCGGAGCTGCAGCATCTCGGCGATGAGCGGCTTGTTGTCGTGCGCGCCGGCCTGGTCGCCGCGATCGGTCCACATGCGCCAGACCTGCTCGCGCAGGTCGCGCCGTGTCGCGTGCGTGAGAAAGGCCCAGACTGCACCGCGCTCGTTGGCGATGGCCCAGGTATCGGGGCAGCCTTTGGCGGCGGCCCTCGCCGCGGCGGCCTTGCGCTGCGCTTCCGCCAGCCCGGCGAGGCCGCTCTCGTCCTCGATGAAGACGGCCTGCGTCGCATGCTCGGCAATGAGGTTTTGCTGGTACGCCGACGAAAGCGCGGCAAGCCGCGCATTGATCGCCTCGAGGCTGGTCTTGTCCTCGGCGGCGAGTCCCGTTCCCTGCCGCTTCATGCGCTCGTGCACGACTTCGACGAGGCGACGCTGCTCGGCCGAGAGCGGCGCTTCGAGGCGCGTGCGAAAGACGGCGTCGACGCGCGCGTACAGCGCCGCGTCGTGTGCGATCTCGTCGTCGAGCTGGGGCATCAGAGGCGCCAGGCGCTGCGCCACCGCCGGCATCTCGCCAATGCTCTGGCTGCTGCTCATGACGGCGAAGAGCGGATACATGCGGCCAAGCGCGCGACCGCTGTCTTCGAGCGCCTCGATCGTATTGGCGAAGGTCGGCGGCCGCGGGTCGGCGGCGATGGCGTGCACCTCGTCGCGCTTCATCGCCAGCGCGGCGCGGAACGCCGCTTCGATCGCCGCGGGCGTGGCGCGGTCGAGCGGTGGCAGGCCGCCGTACGGGCCGGACCAGGGCGCCAGCAGCGCCTGCGCCGCGGCGTCGAGTGGAGGATTGGATTCAGCGATCGCCACCATCGACCTCACGAAAGATGCATGTCGAGAAAGCGCCGCACCGGCGGCACGACGAGCTCGGGCTGCATCGTCACCGCGTGGCCGTGGCCGGCGATCTCGACGACCTCCCAGCCCTGACCCTCGAGCTCGCGCCGATGGGCGCGGATCGCAGAGGCGATGGGCACCGCAATGCCGGCTTCGACCAGATCGCCGTCACCGCCAAACATCACCAGCTTCGGGCAGGCGATGCGCGCCACGCTAGCCGCCTCGTCCCAATCGATCATGCTCGCGTACCAGGTCTCCCACTGCCGGTATTGCGCCGCGTTGCGCAGCACCTTCATCGACGAGGGTTCGGGGTTCGACTGCTTTTTTCGTGTCGCCTCGAGGATCGCCGCATATGGCGCGCCGAGCGGCGGCCAGCCGCCGACGATGAGCGCGCTCAGCCGATCGCTGCGATGCGCGAGCTGCAGGCCGACGGCGCCGCTCCACGAGTAGCCCCAGTAGGCAAAGCGGTCGAAGCCGGCCGCCTCGGCGACGCCGAGCAGGTCGACGCAGACGCGATCGGCGGTCAACGACTCCGGCGCGATGTCGCGGCTCTTGCCGATGCTCGGATAGTCGACCAGCAGGACGCGATAGCGGTCGGTCAGGCGTTCGAGGTAGCCGTTCAGCACCGGCGCCATCTCGGCGCCGAAGATCTCGACGTGCGATGCCATCAAAGGCAGTCCGATCAGGAGCGGGATGCCCTGCCCGTGCAGCTCGTAGTGCACGCCGGTGCGAGGAT
>JAYSMB010000189.1:0-4840 GCA_043725065.1 Burkholderiales bacterium | reverse complement strand
GACGGCGGCCGGTCTCGCGGCGCTTGCTCTGGCTTCGTGCGGCGGTGGCGGTGGCGGCTCGATGGGCACCATGGCCAGCGGCTTCGTCTCGACCCACCTCGTCTCCAACATCAATACCGCGAGCAATCCCTACAGCGGCTCGAACGCCGACGCCCACCTCGTCAATGCCTGGGGCATCGCCTTCAACCCGCAGGGGTTCGTCTGGGTCGCGAACAACGGCACGTCGACGTCGACGCTCTACGACGGCGCCGGCATGCCGCAATCGCTGGTCGTGACCCTGCCAGCGGGCGCCGCCGGCAACGCTCGTCCGACCGGCATCGTCTTCAATATCTCGCAATCGTTTCAGGTGACGCAGGCCGGCGCGAGCGGGGTGAGCCTCTTCATCTTCGTCGGCGAGGGCGGCACGGTGTCGGCCTGGTCGCCCGGCGTGAACGCGAACAACGCGATCCTGGTCGCCGACGGAGCGGCGCAGGGAAAGATCTACAAGGGCCTGGCGATCTCCAGCCAGGGTGGTGCGCCCCGGCTCTACGCCACCGACTTCCACAACGGCGTCGTCGATGTCTTCGATGCGAACTTCGTGCCCGTCGTCGCCGCGGGTGCGTTCACCGACGCCAACCTGCCGGCAGGCTATGCGCCATTCGGCATCCAGGCCATCGGCAACCAGATCGTCGTCAGCTACGCGAAGCAGGATGCGCAAGCGCGCAACGAGGTCGTCGGTGCGGGTCTCGGCGCGATCGACGTGTTCGATACGGCGGGCAACCTGACCGCACGCCTGATCGCCCCCGGTGCAAAGCTCAACGCACCTTGGGGCATGACCCTGGCCCCGGCCAACTTCGGACCTTTCAGCAACGATCTGCTGGTCGGAAATTTCGGCGACGGCACGATCAACGCTTTCAATCCTTCGACCGGCGCCTTGCTGGGTACGCTCACCGGGGCCAACGGCACGCCGATCGCCATCGACGGGCTGTGGGGTCTCGCCTTCGGCAACGGCATCAACGCCCAACCCACCAACACGCTGTTCTACGCGGCCGGGCCGGCGGGCGGGACGAATGGCGTCTACGGTCGCATCGACTTTCATTGAAGCGCCCCGAACGTTCGTATCGCAACCAAAAGGAGTCCCCATGCGCAGCCCACTTCTGATCGCCGCGTGCATCAGCCTGGCTCTTTCTTCGTCGATCGCCCATGCGGCCGGCGGAGGGGGCGGCGGTGGCGGCGGCGGTGGCGGCGGCGGTGGCGACAACGAACGCGTCGTCAACGATGCCGACTACAAGGCCGCGATGGTCGCCGTGAAGGCGAGCGACTGGAACCAGGTCATCACGCGGATGAACGCGTATGTCGAGCGCAACCCCGGCGACGCCGACGCCTGGAACGAGCTCGGTCACGCCTACCGCAAGACGGGCGACCTGGACACCGCGTTCAAGGACTACGCCAAAGCGCTGAAGATCGATCCCAAGCACCGCGACGCCCACGAATACCTTGGCGAGGCTTATCTGCAGGCCGGTGACCTCGGGCGAGCGGAAGCGGAGTTGCGCACGCTCGACTCGCTCTGCTTTCTGCCTTGCGAGCAGTACAGCGAACTGAAGGCGCGGGTGCGCCGCTACAAGAGCGAGCACCCGCCGCTGGCGACGCGCTGAAACGATGGCGACACCCGGATGATTCATGTTCTTGCCATGATCACTGCCAAGCCCGGCATGCGCGACAGCATCCTCGAGGCGTTTCGCGCCAATGTGCCGGCCGTGCACGCCGAAGACGGCTGCCTGGCCTACGAAGCTGTCGTCGACGCGGGCAACGGGGCGCCCGCCTTCGCGAAGTTCGGCGCCGACACCTTCGTCGTCGTCGAGAAGTGGGCGTCGATGGAAGCGCCGCAGGCGCACGCCGTCGCACCGCACATGAGCGCCTATGCGAGCAAGGTCAAGGACCTGACCGCGAACCGCGCGATCCACGTGCTCGAACCGGCCTGAAGCGGGTTGCGGGCTCGGTCGTAGTGCAGACCAACCCGAGGGCGCTGGTCATCGGCTGAAACGGCTCAGGTATGGCGCGAGAGTGCCGATGATGTGAGGTCGCTTCGTCGGGCCCTCAACATGATGCTCATCTG
Source organism: Burkholderiales bacterium (assembly GCA_043725065.1). GTDB lineage: Bacteria > Pseudomonadota > Gammaproteobacteria > Burkholderiales > Burkholderiaceae_C > Schlegelella_A. The sequence continues at coordinate 2,745 of JAYSMB010000189.1, read as the reverse complement.
GATCGGTGTCGCAGTGCTTGTCGCCGCGGGCGCCGTTTTGTTCCTGCGCAAGCCTGCTGTAGAAACGGCCGCGGCGCGGCGGCCGGCGCGCCCGGTCGAGCATTCGCCAGCGAAGACACCAATGCCGCGTCCCGAGCCGGTGCTCGCACAGGCATCGGCTTCAGCTCCGGCCGCTATCGCGGTGCCCGCCGTGCTGGCCGACTTTCATTTCCAGCGCGCCGACGATCTGCCCGAGGAGCGCAAGAAGGTCTACGCATCGACCTTCCGCGACATCCCTCGCCCGCCCAGGCTGCTGGATCACCTGCTGTCGCCGGGCTTCGTCAATGCCGCAAGCTCGTCGCAACTGGTCGACCTCATCGCCGCCGAGCCGCTGATCGCGGCCAGGGTCATCGCCGCCATCAACTCGCCCGCGTATGGCCTGAAGGCCCCTGTGAGCAGCATCGGCCAGGCCGTGACCTATCTCGGCCTGAACAGCGTCCGCAGTCTCTGCCTGCGATACATCCTGATCGCTTCGTTCAAGTCCGACAGCGCCGAACGCAAGAAGATGCTCGACGCCGCATGGCGGTCCAGCGCGCTGGCGAGCGAGCTGACGCAACAGCTCTCGCAACGCCTCGGCTTCGACGACCGCAGCTCGATGGTCAGTGCCGTGGTGCTCTCGTTCCTCGGCCGGCTGGCCACGACGGCGAGCGTGTCGCGCGAGGAGCTGGCCGCGATCGTCCCGCACGGTCTGCTCGATCGCGCGATTTCGGAACAGAAGCTGCTCGGACTCGGCTCGTCGCAGATCGGCCGGCTGCTGATGATCGACTGGGGCCTTCCGGCCGGGATCGTCGACGACGCCGCCGACATCGATCTCGTGCTGGTTCTACCGGGCAGCGCCTTCGATGCGGATCGCGCCTGCCGTCTTGCGCTTTGCTATGCCTGCGCCCGTCTCGGCGAGCGTCTTGCGGAAGATGCCTTGAAGGACCTCTCCGCGTTCGATCCGTATGCGCAGGACGACCCGGAGTTCTTTCACTTCCAAGGCTATCTGGCGCATCCGAAGCTCGCGCGACTGGTCCAGTTCATTCGCTCGCCCGAAGTCAGCGCCCTCATGCGGCAGATGCGATCGACGATGCGCTTGTGACCTCGAGCCGGTCGCGCAGACGGCTCCGCTACACGAGCGTGGTCTTGTAGAGCTCCAGGAGCTTGCCCCAGGCTCGCTCGGCCTCGGCCGCGTTGTAGAGCGGCGCGCCGGCATCCTGCGGCATGTCGGGCACGCACCAGCCATGCTGGGCGGGATAGACCTCCACCTGCGCCGGCACCTTCGCCGCCGCGAACGCTTCCTTCAGTTTGTCTTTGGCGTCGGGCTGGCGCTGGTCGTCGTTCCGCGCCACGGCCACGACCATGCGACCGCGAATCTTCGGCACCAGCAGGTGCGGGCTCGCCGGCTTGTCGGTGACGAGACCGCCGCCGTGAAACGACGCACCCGCGCCGACGCGGCCCGACACCGCGGCGGCCGTTCGGAACACCAGCGGGCCGCCCATGCAGTAGCCTTGCGTGCCGATCTTCTTCGCCCGGTCGACCTGCGGCTGCGCGTCGAGAAACGCGATGTGGGCCACGGCATCCTTCTCGGCCGCGTCGGCCGCGCCCACCGAGCCCATCAGCGGGCCGAGCTTTTGCATCGTCGCCGGGTCATTGAAATCGACGTTGGCCGCACTTTCGTACATCGGCGCCTTGCCGATACGGTAGAACGGATTGGGAACGAGCACGGCGTAGCCCTCGGCAGCCAGGCGCCGGCCCATCGCCCGCATCGCCGGGCGCAGACCGAAGGCGTCGGGCCAGATCAGCACGCCGGGGTACGAACCCGTCGCCGGATGGAGGAAGACCGCATCGCAAGTGCCGTCGGGTGTCGCGATCGTGACCTCGGCCTCGACGACCCGCGGCGCCGCTTGCGCAGAGCCGGTGGCGACGACAAGGCCGCCGCCGACCGAGAGGGCGACGAAGTCGCGGCGGGACAGGTCGTCGGTCGTGTCGCGCCAATGGTCCGGATCGTGCAGGTCATCGGTCATCGCAAGCTCTTTCGTCGGAAGAATGGCGAGGATATGCCGTCGCGCCCGATCTGGCTGGCGCCGGCCTGAAGCCTCACCGACGCCACGCCATTGCCGGTCTGCTACGGTCCGGTCAGCGCCATCCACGAGCAATACGAAGCCCCATGACGACAGCCGCGAAGCACGCTTTGAGCAAGGTCCCCGAAGTCACGCTGGTCTTCTGGATCATCAAGATCGCCGCGACCACGCTGGGCGAAACCGCCGGCGACGCGGTCACGATGTCGATGAACCTGGGCTACCTCGTCGGCACCGCCATTTTCGCCCTGATCCTGGTCGCGGCGGTCGGCACGCAGATCGCCGCGAAGCGCTTTCATTCGTTGCTGTACTGGGCGGTGATCGTCGCGACGACGACGGCGGGCACGACACTGGCAGACCTGGTGGACCGCTCGCTGGTCATCGGCTATCTGGGCGGATCGGTCCTGCTGTCGGCGCTGCTGCTGGCGACGCTCGGCCTGTGGTACCGATCGCTCGGCTCGGTGTCGGTCGAAGCGATCACCTCGCGCAAAGCCGAGGCGTTCTACTGGGCGACGATCATGTTCTCGCAGACGCTCGGAACGGCGCTCGGCGACTGGATGGCAGACTCGACGGGCCTCGGCTACGAACGCGGCGCGATCGTCTTCGCGGCCGGGCTGGCGCTCGTCGCCGTCGCGTTCTTCTACAC
>JAYSMB010000188.1:0-1568 GCA_043725065.1 Burkholderiales bacterium | reverse complement strand
GGCGCTGGGCTGGGTTGCGTTCCTGACCGGGCAGCGCAAATGGGGCCGGCAGAGGAGGTTCGGGCTCGACGCTTGAGCTTCGGCCGCGACGCCGGACAATGGCGTCGTGGCAAAAAAGAACACCCGGGTCAGCGAGACGCCCGCGACGCAGTTCCTGCGTCGCTCCGGCGTCGACTTCAGCGAGCACGTGTACGACTACGTCGAGTACGGCGGCACTGCTGAATCGGCACGCCAGCTCGACGTCGACGAGCATGCGGTGGTGAAGACGCTGGTGATGCAGGACGACAGCGCACGGCCGCTGATCGTGCTGATGCACGGCGACCGCCAGGTGAGCACCAAGAACCTGGCCCGCGCGATCGGCGCCAGGTCGGTCGAGCCCTGCAGTCCCGAGGTGGCCGAGCGGCACAGCGGCTACCAGGTCGGCGGCACCTCGCCGTTCGCGACGAAGAAGGCGATGCCGGTCTACGTTGAACAAACGGTTCTCGCGCTCGACAGGATCTACATCAACGGCGGGCGGCGCGGCTATCTCGTCGGCATCGCACCCAGCGTCCTGATCAAGCTGGTCGGCGCGAGGTCGGTCCGCTGCGCGAACCAGCCAGAATCGCCGCATTCAGGGCCTTCACGCTCATCCCGATGACGCTCGCATTTCCCTTCCTGGCCTTGCTCGGCGGCTACCTCGTCGGCTCGCTCTCGTTCGCGGTGATCGTGAGTCGGGCGATGGGGCTGGCCGATCCGCGCAACTACGGCTCGGGCAATCCCGGCGCGACCAACGTGCTGCGCTCGGGCAGCAAGCCGGCAGCCGCTCTCACGCTGCTGCTCGACGCGGTGAAAGGTGTCGTCCCCGTGCTCGCGGCCCGTTGGGCCGCCGTGCATTTCGGCATCGCCGGCGACACGCTCGACTGGAGCCCGGCGCTTGCCGGCCTGGGCGCATTTCTGGGCCATCTCTGGCCGGTGTTCTTTCGCTTCAAGGGCGGCAAGGGCGTGGCCACCGCGGCGGGCGTGCTGCTCGGCCTCAACCTCTGGCTCGGCCTGGCGACGATCGCCACCTGGCTCATCATCGCCGCGTTCTTTCGCTACTCGTCGCTCGCCTCGCTGGTCTCCGCGGTTTTCGCGCCTTTCTATCAACTTCTGATCTGGGACGTCGGTGCCGAGGCGGCCGTGATCACCGCGATTTCGCTGCTGCTGGTCTGGCGGCACGCCGGCAACATCTCCAAGCTCCTCGCCGGCACCGAGAGCAAGCTCGGCCAGAAGGCGCCAGCCGCGCGTGCGCGGGGACGCGAGCACGTCCGCGGCAGCAAACGCTGAACTTTCACGCCGGCGCCTTGAGACGCACGCCATAACTGCAATCGCTTGCGTGCTCGATCACGTCGGGTTGCCGCCCCGAGGCACCGCAGCGCGAGCAGGTGAACATGCCGCCGAGCAGGCCGTCGCGCGCTTAGGCATCACGTGAAAATAAGTTGATCAATTTGTTTCCTGATTAGCAAGAATGTTCAGCCAGGCTCATGCCATGAGCCAGTGGGGCAGGAAGATGGACTCTGATCAAATCTTTGGAGCCCAAGCCATGGCAA
>JAYSMB010000187.1:0-12543 GCA_043725065.1 Burkholderiales bacterium | reverse complement strand
TCCTCGGCAGCAAGCCGGCCGAGCGAGAACGCCGCCTTGTTGCTTTCGACCGCAACGCCGTTCAGCTCGATCGCGCGTTGCATCGCGGCCAATCCCACCGGAACGAGGCCGCGCTGCCAGGCGTAGCCCATGGCCAGGATGTTCGAGACGATCGAATCGCCGAGGAAATCCTCGGCGAGCATTTGCGCGTCCATGGTCTCGACGCGTTCTGCGCCGGCCGCGACCTCGATCTTCTCGAGCAAGGCGTCGACCTTCAGGCTCGCGTCCGGATTGGAGAGCGATTCGGCGACCGGAATCTCGTGCGTATTCGCGAGCACGCGGGTGCGACCACGGCGCACGCTCTGCAAGGCCTCGGCCGAAGCGGCGACGACGATGTCGCAGGCGAGCACCGCGTCGGCCTGTTGGGCGTCGATGCGAACCTGGTTCAGCGCCGCGGGGTCCTTCGCGAGACGAACGAACGAGAGTACCGAGCCGCCTTTTTGCGCAAAGCCCATGAAGTCGAGCACGCTCGCCGAGTGGCCCTCGAGGTGCGCTGCCATCGCGATCACCGCGCCGACCGTCACGACACCGGTGCCACCGACCCCGGTGACGAGCAGGTCGTAGGGCCCGGTCCAGGCGTGCGCCACCGGCAGCGGCAATTTGTCGATGAGCGCGGCGAAGCGCGCGGCGCCCGGCCCGGCAAGGGCGCCCTGCTTCTTTCGCAGTGTGCCGCCGACGACGCCGACGAAGCTCGGGCAAAAGCCCTGTGCGCAGGAATAGTCCTTGTTGCAGCTCGACTGGTCGATCTTGCGTTTGCGACCCAGCTCGGTCTCGAGCGGCACCACCGCGACGCAGTTCGACTGCACCGAGCAATCGCCGCAGCCTTCGCAGACGCGCTCGTTGATGAAGAGGCGCCGCGCCGGGTCGACGAGTTCGCCCTTCTTGCGCCGGCGGCGCTTTTCCGCGGCACAGGTCTGCTCGTAGATCAGGATGGTCACGCCCTTCATTTCGCGCAGGCGTCGTTGCACCGCATCGAGCTCGCCGCGTTCGTGAAACTCGGTGCCAACGGGAAAGCGATCGTGGATGCGGTCGTATTTCGAGATGTCGTCGGACAGCACGACGACCTTGGTCGCGCCCTCGGCCTCGACCTGCCGCGCGATGCCGTCGACCGTGATCATGCCGTCGACCGGCTGGCCGCCGGTCATCGCCACCGCATCGTTGAACAGGATCTTGTAGGTGATGTTCGTGCCCGCGGCGATCGCTTGGCGAATCGCCAGATAGCCTGAGTGGTAGTAGGTGCCATCGCCCAGGTTTTGAAAGACGTGAGGCGTTGTAGTGAACTGCGAATGCGAAACCCAGTCGACGCCTTCGCCGCCCATCTGGATCAGGCCGGCCGTGTCGCGATCCATCCACGTCGCCATGAAGTGACAACCGATGCCGGCCTGCGCACGCGAGCCTTCCGGCACTTTCGTCGACGTGCTGTGCGGGCAACCGGCACAGAAGTAAGGCAGGCGCTTGACCGCGTCGCCCGCGTTCGAGAGCAGTTGCGGCATCGTGAAATCGACGACCAGGTGGCGGCGATCGAGCTGCGGGAATCGCGCCGCGAGCCAGTTGGCGACGATCTCGATCAGTCGCGACGGGCGCAATTCGCCAAGCTCTGAAACGAGCGGCCGGCCTTGCGTGTCACGCTTGCCGACGATCGCCGGCCGCACCGTAGCGTTGTAGAACTGGTCGCGCATCTGCGTCTCGACGACCGCGCCCTTTTCCTCGACGACGAGGATCTCGCTCAGGCCTTCGGCAAAGGCCTCGATGCGCGTCGGCTCGAGCGGGTACGACAGGCCGACCTTGTAGAGCCGCACGCCGGCTTCGGCCAACGCACCCTGCGAAATGTCGAGGCGGCGGAACACTTCGAGCAGGTCGAGGTGCGCTTTGCCGCAGGTGACGATGCCGACTGTCGCGTTCTTCGACTCGACCACCTGTCGATCGATGGCATTGACCTTCGCGAAAGCGCGCGCCGCATCGAGCTTGGCGTGCAAACGCTCCTCGATCTTCAGCGACGGCAGATCGGGCCAGCGGTAGTGCAGTCCATCGGCGGTGCGCATGAAGCCGGTCGCCGCTTCGACCTCGGCCGTGCTCCGCCACGCGGCAACGCGCGTATTCGTCTCGTCGAGGTCGACCGTCGAGCCGCTTTCGACCACTTCCGAGAGCGCGGTGAAGCCGACCCAGTTGCCGGAAAAGCGCGACAGCGCCCAGCCGTAAAGGCCGAACTCGAGGTACTCGGCAACGTTGGCAGGTGCCACGACCGGCATGTGCCAGGACTGCATTGCCACGTCGCTCTGATGCGGCATCGACGACGAGACGCAGCCGTGGTCGTCGCCGGCGATGACGAGCACGCCGCCGTGCGGCGATGAGCCGTAGGCATTGCCGTGTTTGAGGGCGTCGCCAGCGCGGTCGACGCCCGGTCCCTTGCCGTACCACATCGCGAACACGCCGTCTGCCGTGCGCTCGGGGTCCGACTCGACGCGCTGGGTACCGAGCACGGCCGTCGCGCCGAGCTCTTCGTTGATGGCCGGCAGGAATTTCACGCCCGCCTTGTCGAGCAGCTTCGCGGCCTTCCACGCCTGCTGGTCGACCATGCCCAGGGGCGACCCGCGATAGCCGCTGATGAAGCCCTGCGATTTCACGCCTTGCGCCGCGTCGCGTGACGACTGCATGAGCGACAGCCGGATCAGCGCCTGCGTTCCGGTCAGGAAGACGACGCCGCTGTCGGCGGCGAGGTTGTCGGCAAGGCGGTAGTTCGGGCGAACAAGGGTTTGCGGCATGGGGCCTCCGGCGCGGTTCAGGCTGGATCGGGAAATTTACGGGTCGCGGCGAAGAATGTGTTTCTTTCTTTGTCGCAAAATCGGCTTTCGGGAGAACGAATATGCCGTTTTCCTAAAGGAGACAGCATGATTGTTCTGGACCGCACCGACCACGCGATTCTCGACGCGCTGCAGCGCGATTCGCGCCAGACCGTGCAACAGCTCGCCGCCGCCGTCGGCCTCACCTCGACGCCGTGCTGGAAGCGGGTGAAAGCAATGGAAGCGGCCGGCGTGATTCGCGGCTACAGCGCGGTCGTCGATCGCGACAGCGTCGGGCTGGCTCTGTGCGTCCTTGCCGAGGTGAACCTGACCCAACACACCGAAGGCACGGTACGCGAGTTCGAACGTGCAGTCGCCGCCTGTCCGCAGATCGTCGCCTGCTACAGCACGACCGGCGGTGCCGACTACAGCATCAAGGTGTTGGTGCCGGACATCCGCAGCTACGAAACCTTCCTGCACGGGACGGCGTTTCGCCTGCCCGGCGTGACGCACATCCGCTCGAGCGTCGTGCTGAAGGAAGTCAAGGCCGAGGCGGGCGTCCCGATTCCCGGCGCAAGCGTGCCTCGAGCTTCGCGATCTCGTCCAGCAGGTCGAGCGCGAGCGCCACGCCGGGCGAATTGATCTCGAGGTCGCGCGCCAGTCGAGTCGCGGCGCGCATGCGGGCGAGCGAACGGCCGGTGAAGCGCCATTCGTCGCGCGAGTCGCCGCTCGGCTGAAGCACGCCTTCGGCGACCCAGAGCTCGATGTGCGACTCGCTCGCGTCGCAGGCGCGGCAGAGCTCGATCGTCGTCAGCGTCAGTTCCTCTTCGACGATGCTGCCGCGCAGTCCTGACGATGGGGTGTCGTTCATGGTCAGCCTGCACGCAAGGGACGCGGGTCGAAATCGGCGAACACGCTGGCCATGGCTTTGTAGGCTTCGAGCGCCTTTGCGGCATCGGCCGGCGGCAGGGTGATCGCCAGCACCGCGTACAGGTCTCCGGCCGCACCACCGGCTTTCGCGGCGGGCAGGCCACGGCCCTTCAACCGGAGCTTGCGGCCCGCGGCCGAGCCCTTGGGAATCGTCAGTTGCACCGCGCCCTCGGGCGTCGGCGCGTCGACGGTCGCGCCGAGCGCGGCTTCCCATGGCGCGAGCGCCAGGTCGACGTAGACATCGTTGCCATCGAGCCGAAAGCGCGGATGCGGCTTGAACTCGATCTCGAGATAGAGGTCGCCGGCCGGCGCGCCGCCGCTGCCGGGCGCGCCCTGGCCGGCCAGGCGCAGGTGCTGGCCGGCGCGAATGCCGCGCGGGATGTGCACGTCGAGGCGCCGCTCTTCGAGCGCGACGCGGCCATCGGCGCCGACTTTCGGCACTCGCAGCGAGATGCTTCGCTCGGCACCATGGAACGCGTCTTCGAGGTCGATCAGCACCTTGGCGTGGCGATCCTCGCCCTGCATGCTGGCGTTGCGCCGCGGCGCGCCGCCGCCGCGGGCGCGCCTACCGAACAGCGACTCGAAGAAGTCGCTCGCGTCGAAGCCTTCCCCGTTGCCGAACGGGCTTGCGCCACCCGACCGATCGCCACCGCGGAATTCGAATCCCGCGTCCCAGTTCGGCGGCGGCTGAAATTCCTGGCCGGCCTTCCAGTTGCTGCCCATCTGGTCGTAGGCGGCGCGCTTTTCCGGGTCCTTCAGCACTTCGTTGGCTTCGTTGAGGTCCTTGAAGCGGACCTCGGCGTCGGCCAGCTTGCTCACGTCCGGGTGGTACTTGCGGGCCAGCTTGCGAAACGCCTTCTTGATGTCGTCCTGCGTCGCCGTGCGCGGCACGCCGAGGATTTCGTAGTAGTCCTTGTATTGCATGGCCGTTCAATGTTGCGAGGCGGCGGAAAGCGCCGGATCGCCATGCGACCCGGAACGCGCGTTCGGTCCGCCGCACGCCACCATCACCGGCTCGGTCGAGGCCTGCAAGGTGACGTGACCGATCGCGAAGCGCTGCTTCATGCGCGCGGCGGCGGCGCGAAAGAACGCGTCGTCGGGATGGCCTGCCGGCGTGACGACGTGCGCCGTCAGCACGACCTCGGTTGTCCCGGTCGCCCAGACGTGCAGGTCGTGCACGCCATCGACGCCGGGCAGCGCTTCGAGCTCGGCACGAACCGCGTCGAGGTCGATCGAGTTCGGCACGCCGTCGAACATGAGGTGCAGCGAATCGCGGAACAGCTGCCAAGTGCCGATCAGGATGACGGCGGCGATCAGCAGGCTCGCCACCGGATCGATCCACAGCCAGCCTTGCCAGAGCACGAGCGCCCCGGCGACCACAACGCCGGCCGAAACAGCCGCGTCGGCCGCCATGTGCAGGAAGGCGCCGCGGATGTTGAGGTCGTCGTGGCGGCCGCGCAGGAACAGCAGCGCGGTGCCGAGGTTGACGACGATGCCGATCGCGGCGACCACCATCACGGTGCCGGCATCTGTCGCCTCCGGCGCCCGCAGCCGCAGGATGGCGACCCAGACCAGCGAGCCCATCGCCACCAGCAGCAAGAGCGCGTTGGCGAAGGCGGCGAGGATCGACGCGCGCTTCCAGCCCCAGGTATAGCGGTCGTCGGGCGCGAGCCGACCGGCGAACGCACCGGCCCATGCCATCACCAGGCCAAGCACGTCGCCGAGGTTGTGGCCGGCGTCGGCCATGAGGGCCAGCGAATCGACCCGCCAGCCGTAGAAAGCCTCGATCGCGACGAACACGATGTTGACGCCGATGCCGATCGCGAAGGCGCGGTCGTGGCGGGCCGGGCCATGCGGATGACCGCCGCCGAGCGCCGGCGCATGGTCATGGTCGTGCCCATGTGCATGACGATCGGAATGCGCGTGGTTCTCTGACACCTCGATAGCTTCCTTCAGTACCAATGATCCTGATGCCCGATCCGAGTCACCGACATCCTCATTCACTTGCGTTGACGAACGCAACCAGATCGTCGAGACGATGTGCCCAAAAAATCAGCATCGGTGTGTCCTGTGCGGCAAGCACGTAGTGCGGATCGAATACTCCTCGCAGCGCCACGGCCGGGATCACTTCACCACCATACTTTTCGAGCCAGCCTTGCGCATTCTGGACCGCCTCTTTGTTGAGGCGCTTGCGGCTGTTGATTGCACTGTTGGAGCCCTTGCATTCGATGGCCAGGAGATGGCCGTTGCCCAGGCGAACGACGACGTCGGCGTTGTCTTTGCCCAGGTTCACCTGCGTCAGAAAGGTCTTCTCGGCGGGCGAATCGTTGAGCAGGTTCTGGACTCCGCGCGCGCTTCGCAATTGGCCTGCCTGCCAGCCCATTCCGACGAGAAGTCCTCTGACGGCCCCCTCGATGCTGGACTTTTCGTCGCCTCGTCTCAACGTTTGCACGCGCTGCGACGCAACGAGGGCCGTCGTAGCCAAAACGGCGGCCTTGAGTTCCCCGCGCGTGGGCGTACGGGCACTTTCGATCCATGGAAAGCGGCGCGGATCGAGCACAGCGCGAAGCACGCCGATCAGTCGCCCAAGCTTGTCGCCCGAAGACTCCATCGCGGACGCCGACGACAACGGTGCCTCAGCCAGCGTTTCAAGATCATCGCTTGAAATCGGCGGCGCACCCAGGTATCGAAACGCGGAGCGGCCTTCGTCGCTCGCCCATAAAGCGCCCAGTGTCGAGGCATCCCCGCCGGCGAGTACCTGGTCGAGATGCTCGACGAGCGAACGAACTTCGGCCTCGTGCGCATCGAAAGCGGCGAGATACCGATGCAGGGGCTCGGCCAGTCTGCGAGACCGAAACTCGGTTACCGCCAACGCCGCGTCGGCACCGATTTCCTCGGCGGTCCAGCGCCGGCCACCGGCGGAGAATGCCAGGCTCAAGCGGCGCGCTCCGCTATTTCCGCGGGGAGCCTCAAGCGCGCCACATCGCTCGGCTCGAACTTAGCCAAGCCTCCGCCATACGTCCTTCCGGCATGACGATCGACCGCGCCGTTCAGGTGATCGAGCATCGATTGCAGGGCGCTCGCGGTCATGGGCTGGCGCGGGTACAGCCCGTGCGCGACATTGATGAAGCTGGCGCCGAACGGGTTCGCCTGAAACACGGGTGGCCGCCGCCCCATGTAGGTCACGAATGCCGTTGGCGGCGCACGCATTCCCACCGAGTGCCAGCGATTGCGGTGGCGTGCGATGTAGCCTTGATCGGCTCCCATCGCACGGGCTCGCTCGAGGAATCGGTCGACAGCGCCGCGATGCTTCGGAGCGACGCTGTCGAGGTCGAGCGGCAGGTCGACAACACGCCGGAGAGACTCGTATCCGCTTCGAGTGAGGACCCTTCCTTCGATCAACTCCTTGGCCCGGGTCACCGCGGGCACCGAGAGTTCCGCCGGAAGGTCGAAGTGTTCGTCGTTGCCGAGCACCCAGGCCTCGTTCAGGCCGGTCACCTGCCCACGATGAATGCGGAACAACTCGCCCAACTCGACGCCCTCGACACCGATATTCACAAGAGGACGACACCATGGCGTCCAGCGATCGGAAAGGGTCACTTGGGCAACATCGACCTCGCGCAAGGTCTGCAACCCGCTGGCACCAAGAACGCCGAATTCGACAGGAGCCGATACCCCTGCGCATGCGGCTTTGACGACGACCGATGAAACCAGTGCGTCGGCGAACACAGCTTCGCTCGAGTCGCTGAGCCACAAACCCCGCGCCGATACGCCCGACGCGCCGCCCAGCAATCGGCGCAGCGCGCGGCCGTAATCGTTGTCCATCCATTCGGACGACGTGACGAAGCAGAGTTGGTCGCCGGGCCGCATCAGCTCGCAAGCCCGAAGGAAGAAGTGAGCATGCAGGCCGGCGAGACGGGAAGCGACGATGCCGAGGCTCGCCATGCGGTGCGCATACCACGCTTTCCAGGGCGCCGGAATGTCGTGATGGCGAACATAGGGCGGATTGCCGACGAACAGCGCACGGCCCGCCGGTGACACATGCACGTCGCGAAAATCGCCGACGACGATCTCGATGCGACGTTCGACTCCTTGCTCCGCCGCCCGCTGCGCCAGAAGCGCCGCGAGCACCTCGTTCTGTTCGACAGCGACGATCCGGGCACCGGGAAATCGCAGCGCCGCGGCAATCGCGAACCGCCCCGTTCCTGCCCCGCAATCGACGATCGTCTCGAACTCGCCCTGACCGACGCTGTTGAGCATGCAATCGACCAGCCATCGAGGCGTGAGTGTGATCCCTTCGCCACGTCTAGACGCCGCGTCGTTCTCGATGCAGAAAGCATCGCCTAGGGCGTCGTACACGTCTGCCACGCCGAAGAGATCGGGCTGTCTCGAGTGCAAGATTTCAGTCATACCGCTCAATCTGGATAGCCGCTGCTCAGTCGGCCAGCCGCGCGCGCATGGCGTCGATCACCGCGCGGTAGTCACCGGCGCCGAAGATCGCGCTGCCGGCCACGAAGGTATCGCAGCCGGCATCGGCGGCGGCGCGGATGTTGTCGACCTTGATGCCACCGTCGACCTCGAGCCGGATGTCGCGGCCGCTCGCGTCGATGCGTTTCCTCACCTGCTCGAGCTTGCGCAAAGCCGAGGCGATGAAGGTCTGCCCGCCGAAGCCGGGGTTCACGCTCATGACGAGGACGAGATCGAGCTTGTCGATCACCCTGTCGAGCACGTCGAGCGGCGCCGCCGGGTTGAGCACGAGTCCGGCCAGGCAGCCTTCGCTCCTGATGAGCTGCAAGGTGCGGTCGACATGCCTGCTCGCGTCGGGATGAAAGCTGATCAGGTCGGCGCCGGCTTTGGCGAAGGCCTGCGCCAGCGCATCGACCGGCTCGACCATGAGGTGAACGTCGATCGGCACCTTCGTGCCATCGGCCTTCACCGCGTACTTGCGGAGCGCCTGGCAGACCATCGGGCCGATCGTCAGGTTCGGCACGTAGTGGTTGTCCATCACGTCGAAGTGGATCCAGTCGGCGCCGGCGGCGACGACGCTCTTCACTTCGTCGCCGAGTCGCGCGAAATCGGCGGAAAGAATGCTGGGGGCGATGCGATAGGTCGTCATGGGCAAGCCTGTCGCAAGGATTCTAGGTCGCGCCCCTGCGTCGGCCTGCCAAAATGGGCTCATGGCAAAACCCGAGTTCACGACGACCGTCGCGGTTCGTCACCTGCCCGAGCAGTCGGACCGCGAGGCGGGCCGGTACGCCTTCGCCTACACGATCACGATCAGGAACAGCGGCGAGGTGACCGGCCAGTTGGTCGCGCGGCACTGGATCGTCACCGATTCGAACGGTCACGTCGAGGAAGTGCGCGGCCTGGCCGTGGTCGGCCACCAGCCGGTGCTCAAGCCCGGCGAGAGCTTCGAGTACACGAGCTGGACCCGCCTCGCGACGCCGCGCGGCACGATGCGCGGCACCTTCTTCTGCATGACCGAAGACGCGCATCCTTTCGATGCGGCCGTCGGCGAGTTCGGGTTGACGCTCGCTTCCGCGTTGCACTGATCCCTTCGTTCGAACCCGATGGCCAAGCCCGGCGCGTCGCCGTGGGACCTGACGGCGCTGTTCAATGCCGCCGACCCGAAGGCCGGGATCGCCGAACGGCACCTCTGGGTGATCCGGCTCGTCGAGTGGCTGCGCCACGCGCCGATCGAATCCGAAGCCAAGACCGAGGCGCGAACGACACCAACGCCGGTGCTGCGCCTGCGCCAGCTTCTGGGCGTTCTCGAGCGCAACCCCGAGCAGCAGGCGCGCGCCGCCGAGATGCTCGGCCTGTTCCCGCGCGAGGTCGACAGCGCTGCCCTGCTCGCCGATTTCGGCTTCGCGCCGCGCACCGGCCTGTGGGCCGAGTTCGGCCGGCGCCTGCGCGCCCGCGTGCTGCCGCTCACGCCGACCACCACCGATCTGGGCGACTTGTTCGCCTTGCTCTTTCCGCGCGGCGAAGAGTTCGGCTGGCTCGATGCGATCGACGACGAAACGCTGGCCCGGCTGGCCCGGGTCTTGGAGTCCGGCAATCCGGATCCGGCGCGCGACTGGCGCCGACCCTTCTTCGACGCGATCACCTTTCTCGCCAGCTCGGTCCGCGCCAGCGGCTTTTCGCCGCGGTTGCGCCAGCGCATGAGCGCCGAGCTGCTCGTCGACGCGCCCTTTCATCAGCTCGCGCGCGTCGCCGAGCGTCTGCGCGAGCACGGCGAATCGACAGTGCCGGAGGATCGCGCCTCCTTTGTCCAGGAAGCGCGGTACCTGCGCGCCCTGCTCGAGACATGCCGGCGCCGCGCCGCCAGCGTGCACGAGCACCTCGAAGCGCACGGCGTCTCGGTCGACGTGGTGTTCGAGGTCGACCCGCTGCGCGAGCGTGCCCATCGCATCGACCTGCTGCTTGGCTGTGTGCTCGCGCTCGACGCCTCGCGCGAGATCGTCGGCCTGGTCGCCGAGCTGGCCCACATCGCCGAGGAAAGGCGCTCGATCCGCAGCCTGTTCGCGCGGCATTATTCGCTGCTCGCGCGCAAGATCGCCGAGCGCGGCGTCGCCGCCGGCTTCAACTACGCCGCCTCCTTCGTCCGGATCCAGGTGCTGCACCTGACGCTTGCCATGAAGCGGCCGACGATGACGGCGCCGGCCATGGCCGAGCGACTCGAGGACGTATCGAACGACGCCAATATCGAGGCCTTCGTCGATGAGGTCGCGCACCTGATCCGCTCCCAGGCCGCGGGCATCTTCGGCAACTTGCTGGCGGTGATCCCGGCCGTGCTCGCCGTGCAGTGGATTGCCACGGCGCTGGCAGGCGGCCCGCTGGTCGGCGCCGACGATGCGCGCTACGTATTGGAGTCGCTCACCCTGCTCGGCCCGACCGCGCTGTTCGCGGCCTTCACCGGCGTGCTCCTGTTCGTCAGTTCGATGATCGGCGGCTGGGTCGAGAACTGGTTCGTCTGGCACCGGCTCGACAGTGCCATCGCCTGGAATCCGAAGATCGTGGCCCGGCTCGGTGCGGCGCGGGCGCGGCGCTGGTCGGCCTACTGGCGACGTCATGTGTCGGGCTTCGCGTCGAACGTATCGCTCGGCCTGATGCTCGGCCTGGTGCCGCCGATCCTCGCTTTTCTCGGTCCGCCGGTCGAGGTCCGCCACGTCACGTTGGCCCGCGGCCAGCTGGCCGCGGCGGTCGGCGCGCTCGGACTCGGCATCGTGCTGAGCGCTCCGTTCCGGTGGTGCGTGGCCGGCATCGCGGCCACCGGCGCGCTCAATCTGAGCGTCAGCTTCTATCTCGCCTTTCGCGTCGCGCTGCGCTCGCGCGGCATCCGCTTTGCCGACGAGAGCCGCATCCATCGCGCGATCCGGCGTCGCCTGCTGCACGCACCGTTGTCGTTCCTGTTGCCGCCACGCGAAACTCCTCCTTCGGACACCTGACGATGCGCATGCCCCTGTGGACCCTTCTCCTGCCGATCGGCTCGCTCGTGCTCGCCGGAGTCGCGCTCGCGTGGCCGCCGGGCACGGTACTCGCGACCGTCTGCGCGGCGGCGCTCATCGGCTCGGTGCTCGCTTCGGTGCATCACGCCGAGGTCGTCGCGCATCGCGTCGGCGAGCCCTTCGGCACCTTGATCCTCGCCGTCTCGGTCACGGTCATCGAGGTCGCGCTGATCGTCTCGATGATGCTGGCCGGCGGCCCCGACAAGTCGGCGCTGCCGCGCGACACGATCTTCGCGGCGATCATGATCATCTGCAACGGCGCGGTCGGCCTGTGCGTGATCGCCGGCGGGCTCAAGCATCACGAACAGAGCTTTCGACTCGAAGGCGCGACCTCGGCGTTCGCCGCGCTGATCGCCCTGGCAACGCTCACGCTGGTGCTGCCGGTGTTCACCACGACCGTGCCCGGGCCGGACTTCTTCTCCCGCTCGCAGCTCGCCTTTGCCGCGGTCGCATCGCTCGCGCTCTGGGCCACGTTCGTGTTCGTTCAGACGGTACGCCACCGCGACTACTTCCTGCCGCCCGAAGGTAGCGGCGACGAATCGACGCACGCCTCGCCGCCTTCGCCGCGTCTGGCCTGGGCGAGCTTCGCCCTGCTCATGGTTTCGCTGGTGGCGGTGATCGGCCTGGCCAAGACGCTCTCACCGACGATCGAGCGCGGCATCGTCGCGGCCGGCCTGCCGCGGACGGTCATCGGCATCGTCATCGCCTTGCTCGTATTGCTGCCCGAAACCTGGGCCGCCTTGCGCGCCGCGCGCGCCGACCGGCTGCAGACCAGCCTCAATCTCTCGCTCGGGTCGGCGCTGGCGAGCATCGGCCTCACCATCCCGGTGGTGGCCGTGCTCTCGATCGCGCTCGACCTGCCCTTGCGGCTCGGCCTGACGCCCAAGGACCTCGTGCTGCTCGCGCTGACTTTCGCCGTCGGCACGATCACGCTCAGCGCCGGCCGAACGAACGTGCTGCAGGGAGCTGTCCACCTGTTGATCTTTGCCGCGTTCCTGTTTCTTGCGATCGTGCCGTGACGGCACGCCGACTCACTCGTCGTCGCGGCGCTCGCCGTGGCGGCGACCCGAGAACATCGTCCACCAGACGATCAGGCCGAGCAGCGCGAGCGCACCCAGGGCTTCCAGCAGAATGACCCACATGATGATCGCCTTCCAGGGCGCAATACGCTTGGCGGGGGCCATTCTAGTGTAGTGTTGCATTCTGTTTAGAACTTAAGCGGCTGTTAGCGCGAATGACCTTCTGCAGGATGTCGCGAGCGCTCTTGGTCCAGATGAACGGCT
>JAYSMB010000186.1:0-2140 GCA_043725065.1 Burkholderiales bacterium | reverse complement strand
GATCGGCACGCCTTCCTTGGCTTCCACCGCCTGGTGCAGGCCGTCGCTCCAGCGCCGGCCGGTCATCAGGCGGCCGGTGAATTCGTCGACGATCACGACTTCGGGCGTGCCGTCTTCGCCGGTTTGCACCACGTAGTGCTGGTCGCGGTTGTAGAGATGCTTGGCCCGCAACGCCGCGTACACGTGGTGCATGAGCGTGATGTTGGCCGGGTCGTAGAGACTCGCGCCTTCCACCAGCAGGCCGGCCTCGCGCAGCAGCCGCTCGGCGTTCTCGTGGCCGTCTTCGGTGAGAAAGACCTGGTGCGTCTTCTCGTCGACCGTGAAGTCGCCCGGGTCGATCACGCCCTCGCCGGTGCGCAGGTCGAGCTCGCCGATCTGCTTCTTCAGCTTGGGCACGACCGCGTTGATGCTGACGTACATCTCGGTGTGATCTTCGGCCTGGCCGCTGATGATGAGCGGCGTGCGCGCCTCGTCGATCAGGATCGAGTCGACCTCGTCGACGATGGCGTACGAGAGGCCGCGGGCGACCCGGTCGGCCACGTCTTGCACCATGTTGTCGCGCAGGTAGTCGAAGCCGAACTCGTTGTTGGTGCCGTAGGTGATGTCGGAGGCGTACGCGACCTGTTTTGCCTCGCGCGGCATCTGCGGCAGGTTCACCCCCACCGTGAGGCCCATGAAGGAATAGAGGCGGCCCATCCACTCGGCGTCGCGCCGGGCGAGGTAGTCGTTCACGGTGACGAGGTGCACGCCCTTGCCCGTGAGCGAATTGAGGTAGACGGCCAGCGTTGCCATCAGCGTCTTGCCCTCGCCGGTGCGCATCTCGGCGATCTTGCCGTCATTGAGCGCCATGCCGCCGATCAGCTGCACGTCGAAGTGGCGCATCTTCAGCGTGCGCTTGCTGCCTTCTCGAATCGCGGCAAAGGCTTCGGGCATGAGATCGTCGAGCGTTTCGCCGCCCGCCGCGCGGGTGCGGAACTCGACGGTCTTGGCGCGCAGGGCATCGTCGCTCAGGGCTTCGAAGCTGGACTCGAGGGCGTTGACCTTCAGCACGACTTGCCGGTATTGCTTGAGCAGCCGGTCGTTGCGGCTGCCGAAGATCGAGGTAAGAAGCTTGGGCAACATGCGTAGGCTTGGTCGAAGATGGGCGCGCTCTGTCACGAGGCAGCCAGTGAATGCCGCGTCGCGGGAGACGAAAAGCTCGCTGGGAATTGCGGCCACGGGCCGCGAATGCAAGGACGTTGCAGGGCGCGGCACGGCGCGCAGGAAGGCCAATTTTAACATTCGCGACCGCACGTTAGACTTTTGGGGTGAGTCGCAAACCTGTCGCCGCGCCAGCCGCCGCCGTGCCCATCGCCGAAGTGATGCGCTCGAGCCAGGTGCTGACCCGGCTGGTCGACCGGCTGCGCGAATCGAACGCCATGTTCGCCTCGATCCTGCCTTTGCTGCCGGCGGCGCTGGCCGCGAGCGTGCGCCCCGGCCCGCTCGACGAGGCGGGCTGGTCGCTGCTCGGCGCGAACGCCGCGGTCGCCGCCAAGCTGCGCCAGCTCGCACCACGCTTCGAAGACCAACTGCGCGAGCGCGGTCACGCCGTTTCGGCGGTCCGGATCAAGGTTCAGCCGCTGTGAAAGATGCCCGCTTGTCGGCGCGGCGGCGGCGCCGAACGTTGAACTCTCGCGCGCCTGACGGCTCCTTTGTCCACCCACTTCACAGCCATCGCCCATGAACCGACGTGACTTCTCCTCCGTGTTGCTCGCCTCCGGTGCGGGTGCTTCGCTTTTCTTCGCCGGCACCGGCGCTCGCGCCCAGACCCCTGTTCCGGGCGAAGGCCGCGACTACAGCCGTATCGATCCGCCGCAACAGCCGTCGAACGCCGGCAAGATCGAAGTGCTTGAGTTCTTCACTTACGCCTGCCCGCACTGCGCCGCATTCGAGCCGATCGTCGGGCCCTGGGCGCGCACGCTGCCTGCCGACGTCGCGTTCCGCCGGGTGCCCGTGAACTTTCTGTTCAACTCGGAGAACTTCGCGCGAACCTACTACTCGCTCGAGACGATCGGCATGGTCGATGCGATGCAGCCCAAAGTCTTCGCCGCCGTGCACGTCGACAAGCAGCGCCTCGACAAGCCCGAAGACGTGGCCGCGC
>JAYSMB010000185.1:0-1605 GCA_043725065.1 Burkholderiales bacterium | reverse complement strand
TGCGCCAGATCATCGACAAGGCGCAGGTCGACTTCGCCCTGTGCGACCACGCGCTTCGCGGCGAACTCGACGAGCTGGCCCTTGTCATGCCGGTGCTGCAGCGAACCGTCTGCTTCGACGACCCGTCGTCCGACGGCCTCGAGGCGCTGATGGCGCGCCACGACGCGCCTTTCGCCGCCGTCGACACCGCCGCCGACGACACCTGCCTGCTCGCCTTCACCTCGGGCACGACCGGCCAGCCGAAGGCGACGATGCATTTCCATCGCGACGTGATGGCGAGCTGCGTGTGCTTTCCGCCGCATGTGCTGCGCGCCGAGGCCAGCGACGTCTTCATCGGCAGCCCGCCGCTCGCCTTCACCTTCGGCCTCGGCGGCCTGACGCTGTTTCCGATGTACGTCGGCGCCTCGACCGTGCTGCTCGAGAAGGCCGGGCCGAACGAGCTGCTCGACGCGATCGTCGCGTACCGCGCGACGGTGCTCTTCACCGCGCCTACGTCGTACCGCGCGATGGCGCCGGCTGCGCGCGAGCGCGGCATCGGCGCACCACGCGGCGGAACGCTGCGCAAGTGCGTCTCGGCCGGCGAGGCGCTGCCGGCGGCGACTCGGGCGCTCTGGCGCGAGGCGACCGGCATCGAGATGATCGACGGCATCGGCGCGACCGAGATGTTGCACATCTTCATCTCCGCCGACGAAGCCGAGGCGCGCCCCGGCGCCACCGGCAAGGCGGTGCCCGGCTACCGTGCCAGGGTCGCCGACGACGAAGGCAACGACCTGCCGCCGGGCACGATCGGCAAGCTCGCGGTGCGGGGCCCGACCGGTTGTCGCTACCTAGACGACCCGCGCCAGGCCAGTTACGTGAGGGATGGCTGGAACTACACCGGCGACGCCTACCTGATGGACGCCGACGGCTACTTCCACTACCAGTCGCGCACCGACGACATGATCATCTCGGCCGGCTACAACATCGCCGCGCCCGAGGTCGAGGAGGCCTTGCTGGCACACGCCGCGGTCGCCGAGTGCGCGGTGATCGGCGTGGCCGACGAAGAGCGCGGCCAGATCGTCAAGGCCTTCGTCGTGCTGCGCGAGACCCACTCCCCCGGTCCCGAGATGACGAAGACGCTGCAGGACTTCGTGAAGGCGAGCGTGGCGCTGTACAAGTACCCGCGGGCGATCGAGTTCCGCGAGTCGCTGCCACGCACGGAGACGGGCAAGCTGCAGCGCTTCAGGCTGCGCGGCTAGGCGGCAAGCGTCGACCGGGTGCCATCGGGGACACCGTGGTGCCCGCAATGAAGCGCCGCGCTAGCCAGGCGCTGGTTCCGGCGAGGCCCGTCACGGCCGGCAGTGCCGCGGCAGGAACGCAGCTGGCGCCGGCCTTCGAACGGCTCGGCGAGCGAGCGCCGGCCCTCGGCGACCCATCGGTCTGCGGAGACCACGGAACGGTTCGTGGTGGTGGTGGCTTCGGCGATGGCGCTGTTCATGATCGATCTGCTCCTGAAGTGACTACGAATGAACCTAAAAACCGCAGCTACCCGGTCGCGGTGAGGGCCGGCGGTGGGGTTGGCAGGGCGAATTGGCCGACGATTTTGCGGCAGATGTAGGCCACCAG
>JAYSMB010000184.1:0-6040 GCA_043725065.1 Burkholderiales bacterium | reverse complement strand
CCGAGGCCGAGGCGATCGCGCTCGCCAATGCCACCGAATTCGGCCTCGCCGCGTACTTCTACAGCCGCGACATCGGCCGCATCTTTCGCGTCGGCGAAGCGCTCGAGTCGGGCATGGTCGGCGTCAACACCGGGTTGATCTCGGTCGCCGAAGTGCCGTTCGGCGGCGTCAAGCAATCGGGCCTGGGCCGCGAAGGCTCGCGCCACGGCATCGAGGACTACGTCGAGATCAAGTACCTCTGCCTGGGCGACATTCAGCGCTGAGCCCGGGCCTCGGGCCTCGGCGACATCCCAGCGCCGAGCGCGATCCTCAGGCTTCGTCGTTGGCGGCGGAGCGGAGCGCGCCGGTAGCATCCTGAATCGCCGCCGGTCCGGCGTGGCTGAGTGCCGGCGCCACGGCGGCCAGCGCCAGGGCGCGCCGCAGCAGCCGGTCGGCCTGGTTGCCGTCCTGCGGATAGTGGGCGATGCCGACCGCGACGGCCACTGATCGCTCGATGCCGCCGACCTTGAACGGCGCGCCGATCGCGGCGCACAGCTTTTCGGCGACCCCGGTCGCATCGGCCGGCGTCAGCAAGGTGCCGAGCAGGACGACGAAGTCTTCGCCATCGACCGCGGCGACGACGTCGCTGGCGCGAACGCCGGCGCGCAGTCGCACCGCGATCTTGCGACGCAACAGCTCCGCCTCGTCGGCGCTGCCAGGCGTGACCGGCAGCTCGATGCGCAAGGCCAGCACCGCCATCGGCGAAGGATCGCGCTCGCGCAGCGCGAGCAACTGGCTCAGATGTTCGACGAGTTGGCGGCGATGCGGCAGGCCGGTCGCCGGATCGGTGGCATAGGCCGGCTCCCGCCCTTCGCTGCGGCGCCTGCGCTCGACCGCGAAACGCAAGCGGCGCCAGCCGGCCGGGACGAGCAGCTCATCGAGGCCGAGCACGTCCTCGGCGCCGCGACGCAGCCAGCCGAGCGCATGTTCGGCATCGGGCTCGACGACGACGACAAGGAGCGCGACGCGTGCCGCGATCGCCTCGACTTCGGTCGCTGCGACGACTACGCTGGCCGCGTCGAGGACGATCGCGTCGTAGCCCGGATCACCGAGCAGCATGGCCTCGGCCTCGGCCAGCGTGGCGGCCGGGTCGGCCGTGGCCGGTGCCCCTGCGCCGCAATGTCGCTCGGCGAAAGACGCCAACTGCGATGTACTGCCGATCAGGAGCAAGCGAAGCGGCGAATGCATGACTCGGCGACCGTCGTTGCGCGACGCGCCGCTCGTTGACCCGCGAGCGGCGGTGACGAAGCCGGAACTATTTGCCGCGCGAAGCGCCCGCCGTTGCCGGCCTGGCGTTGCGCCGCGCCGGCGACTGGGACGAGCCGTCCGAACCCGTCGATGTCGCCGGGTCGGCCGAGTCCAAGCCCGGGCGGGCGCCGACGTTGCGAAACAGCGGCGAAGCGTCGATGGCCGACGTCGATCGGCCGCCACCGCCCCGGCTCGAGAAGCCGAGCGTCGCGTAGAGTTGGCTCTCTCCGTTGGCGAGGAGATCCGGGCAACCCGTCTCGTCGGGAATCATGACGAGGTGGCCGCCCGGAAACTTTCGTCGCACGCTTTCCGAGAGCGGCCGCGAGAGATCGACGGGCGTGATCGTCGACCGGTACACGAGTTGGTTGTTCGAGCCATAGATGAAGAAGCAACTCGCCAACGCCGTTGCGGGAACGAGGCTGGCGGCAAACGCAGCGAGCAGGCCGATCAGGGCTTTAGTCATGTCCACTCCAGAGCACGAATCGCGACACTGTACGTTCACTTCGGCTTTCGATCCGCAAGCGGCGCGGGCCGAGGCGTCCGGCCCAACACTCGGCCCATCCGCGGGACGTCGCTGGCACCGCTCTCGGCCGAGACCGGCGCCGGCCTGCCGTTCGCGAACGCCATCAGCCGGCCACCACTTGCGCCGAGGCCGGGGCACGGCGCCTGCTGGAACGCGAAGCCGTCGCCCACCGGGCACTTGAATATCTGGGCCCCGACTGGAAAACATGCCGCCGCGACGACGAAACCGGAACCCTTGGCCATGAGCAATCGCCGCCGCATGCGCCCCCTTCTTGCCAAACAGGAAGCACTGTAGGCGGCAGGCTCGCGGCGTGGCGGCGAGTCTGCGTGAAGAGAGACACGTTCGCGCCGGGATCGAGGGGAGCCGGACCGATGGTCGACGCGCGGCCGCGGCCGCCACGGCGAGTACGTGCCCAAGTCATGGCTGCCGCCGCTCATCGGTCGAGCCGACGCACTACCCGAATGGCTTCCACGCCAGCGCCAGGCGAGTCCAACTTACACGTCGCCCCATTCGGCGACGAACAGCGCCCGGTCCGCCTCGCGGCGCGCCATCAGGTCTGGACGATGTCGCATCGTCGCTTCGTTGAGGTGGTCGCACGGCAGGCCGAGCACGCGGTGGATCTGGTAGCCGTGGCGGGCGACCCGGAACGCGAAGTCGTCGTCGCCGTACCAGCTCTGGTAGCGGGTGTCGAAGAGCTGCAGCCCGCCGCGCGTGTGGATGCCGCCCTTGAGCAGGAAGCAGTGGCCGCTCATGCCGCCGTGACGCTTGCTGCCGCGCGTGGCCAGCGTCGTGCCGCGCAGGAGCACCCCGTCGGCGACGCGGCAGTCGGAATCGGGATAGACCGCCCAGATCTCGTTGCGCAGCACGGCGCGCGCCAGCACTTCCAGCGTGCCGGGCCGAAAGTCGATGTCGTTGTTGAGGAAAGCGATCAGCACGTCGTCGCCGAAGTCGGCGAGCGCCGCCTGCCAGCCCAGGTTCCACATCTGATGGATGTTGGCGTCGGGCGCCTCGATCACGTTCAGGCGCGCGCCGTGACGCGCTGCCAGCTCGCGGCACAAGGTACGGAACTGCGCCGCGTGCTCCGGCACGCCGCCGTTGTCGAGCACATAAACGCGCGCCACGGCCTCGTCGAAGACCTTGGCCAGGATGTCGGCGGTCATCACCACGTGCCCGGCGCTCGGAAAGTAGACAGGGATCACGGCGGTGACCGGATGACGCGCAAGCAAAGGTCGGCGCACCGCCGTGTCGGCACCGCGTGCCTCGAACGGCACCAGCGGGGCATGCTCGCCGAGCACGTCCAGCCGGTTGTGCTGCTCGTAGTGGAGCTGGTCGCGGATCACCCGGTAGGTGGCCGGGTCGTCGGTGAGGCCGTCGTCGGGATCCCAGAGCCAGCGGAATCGCCGGAACAGGGAGCGGTGCAGGAACCAGGCGCCGGCCGTGTTCTGATAGATCTCGACCGGGAAGCGCCGCCCTGGCACCGGCACGCCCGAGAGGCAGTAGCTGCCGACCTTGAAGCCGCAGAACGGATGGTCGAGCTCGAGCAGCTTCACGATCGCATCGGGCGGGACGACGATGTCCGCATCGACGAACAGCACCCAGTCGGCGCGCGTGCGCACGGCGAACTCGCTGACGAGGTTGCGGCCCTCGCAGATGCGCACCAGCCGGGTGTCGCCGCCAACGCGGTCGCAGCCGTCGTCGATCATGAACTTCCAGACCGTGCCGTCGAGAGCGGCGACCTGCGCGCCGACCGCGTCCAGGCGCGGCTCGAGGCCGTCGGGCTGGACCTCGGCCGCCAGGAAGAACTCGATCGCCTGCGGCGTGGCCGCGCGCATCGCCGCGGCGTGCGTCAACCAGCGGCTCGCCTCGTGGCCCTTGTGGCCGGTGGCGGTCGCTCCGACGACGATCTTCATCGCCGCGCCTTCACGTACACGTCACCGCGCGGATGGACCCGCCATTCGACGTCGCGAAACAGCAGCCGCATCGGCGCCAGCAACTCTTCGGGCGGCACGTTGCCGTACCACTCGCCGGGCGGTGGCGGCACCATGCCGACGATCGAGTGCGCCGGCCGCGGCGCGGTCGCGCAGGTGACCAGGCAGGTGCCGGCGGGCGCGAGCGTGAGCCACAGGTTGTAGAGGATGCCGCGCCAGTGCTCGACGTGCTCGAACACCTCGGTGCTCAGCGTCATGTCGAAGGCGGCGCGCAGCGCCGGCGGCGGTAGCCAGGTGACGGCGTCGGCGACGATGTCGACGTTGGGCCCGGCACGGTTGTCGAGCACGCGGTAGTCGGTTTCGGCGCCGAACAGCGCGCGCGGCGAGCCGTTGACGTCGCAACCGCCGACGTCGAGCACGCGGCGGGCGCTGGCCAGGCGCGGCCGGATCTGCGCTTCGAGCCAGCTCCAGGCTTCCGGGTGCATGGGCCTGTCTCGATCAAGCGCCTCGGCGCGGCGTGAGCAGGCCCACCCCGCCCCAGGTGCCCGACTGCATCTCCTCGCAGTCGTGCTCTTGCTTCAGCTCGTCCCACACGCGCGCCACGCAGCAGCGCGACGCCGCGTGCCAGTCGGAGTCGACGATGTCGTGCAGCCCGATCAGGCGCGGCCGCAGTGAGAGGGCGAGCTCGACGTCGCGCTTGCAGGCGCGATAGCCATGGTCGCCGTCGATGTAGACCGCGTCGTAGGCGCCGGCCAGCTCGCCGCGCACCTGGCTCGACGCCGGGTCGCCGACCAGGCAGCGCATCGACTGCCCGAATCGCGCCCGCGCTTCGGCGAAGGCGGCGTCGCGCTCGCTCGATGCGCGCGGGTCGATGGTCGTGATCGAGATCGGCCGCTCGCGCTGGCGAAACATCCGCGCCACCTGCCATTCCGCACCGCCGCAAGGGGAGCCGATCGTGAGCAGGCTCGAGGCGCCGCTGGCGAGCAGCCGGTCGATCCAGAGGGCGAACTCCTCGGGCTTCTGCTCGAGACGGGGCGCGGCGTCGCCGCCGAACGGACGCGGCTCGGCGAGGTCGGCAGGGATCGGAACACTGCGCACGCCGGCTTGCCAGCGCTTGACCGCCGGCTCGCCCTTGTGAGCCCAGAAGCGATCCTGGTAGGGCAGCTCGCGTACGTTGTCGAGCAGCAGGCAGCCGGTCTCGTGGCGCGCGAAGTGCATGCCGGGCCAGGCTTCGACGCCGCCGTAGAACTGCGGCACGTTGCGCCAGTCGCGCGCGAACACGCTGGCATGGCGCATCCAGAAAAAGGTGCCGCTGTAGTGCCAGTCGCCGAGGTTCTGGTGGTTGGCGAAGCGGCCGTGCCTGCGAAAGATGCCGGTCATCGCGAAGCGCTGCAACTGCTCCTTGACGGCGAGCCAGTCGTCGAGCGTCGCCGCGTACTGCACCTCGACCCAGCGCTTCACGCTGCGCGGCAACTGCGGCTCGTACTTCACGCCCTTGGCATGGGCGTAGTAACTGACCTCGCCGGCGTCGAGCGACGCGATGCGCTCGAGCATGGCGCCGAAGGTCGCCGATTCGCCGCGCCGGTCGTTGTCCATGACGACGAATTCGCAGCCGTGGCCGTCGAGATGCGCCTGCACCGCTGCAGCCTCCTCCGAGCGCTGGTCGCAGACGACGCCGACGATGCGGCGGCCGTTGAAGAGATCGATCCGGCTCACCAGCTCGTCAAGGTTCCAGCGCCAGGTGCTGCCGCGCACCGGCCAGACGTGATAGATCAGGTTGCGCTTCGGGGTGGTGGCGAAGGGCGTCGGCTCGACGAAGCGGGAGCGCGGTCCGACGGGTGCGGCGGCGATCGTCGCAGCGTCGGCCGGCGCGGCACGTGCCGGCGGCTCGGGCAGCGCAAGTTGCGCCGCCGACAGGATCGACGCGGGCCGCATCGCGCGCTCGTCCGGCAGAGCAGCGGCCAGCGCCGCTTCGAGGCGGTCGCGATAGGAATGCCCGACGAGGCGCGCCCGGCAGCTCGCGCGCAGTTGCGCCAGTCGTTCGCGGTCGGCGAGCAGCGAGCGGACCAGCGCCTCCAGCTCGTCGAGCGTGTCGAACTGCGGCAGCTCGGGAAACACGCTCGCCACCTCGGCGCGCCGTTCGCTCAGCACCGCGGCGCCGCAGGCCACCGCTTCGTAGACCCGCGGATTCAGCGAGCCCGCCGCGACGCGCTGCGCGTTGAAGTGATGCGTCTCGCGAAACACGTTGAGCACGATCTCGGTCTGCCGATAGAGCGGTGCCGTGCGCTCGGCGGGCATGTTC
>JAYSMB010000183.1:0-4978 GCA_043725065.1 Burkholderiales bacterium | reverse complement strand
TCTCGAGCGCCGCCGCCTGGCCGAAGCCGATGCCGATGATCGGGCTCGCACCGCGCTCGGCCATGCGCCGCAGGGCCTGCTCACGCTGGGTCTCGTTCGCAATCTCGAACTCGAGGTAGGACTTGCCGGTCTCTTTTTTCCATTTCTCGATGCCGCGGTAGGCGGCCTCGTTGAACGATTTGTCGAACTTGCCGCCCATGTCGTAGACGACCGCGGGCTCAGCGCGGGCTGCCCCGCTCGCGGCAACGACGAGGGTGAAAATTCCGAGGGTTTTGGTGATTTTCATGGTCGGTTTCAAGGCGTGGAGGACGGGGGGCGCATGATGCGGGATTCTTGCACCGGCATGCATCGCAAACGTTTGCCAACGACACTTTAAGCCGAACGCGGGCCTGCTCAATGAGAAGTTTCCGTCAGCTGTCCGCATGGAGCCACTCGCCGATGCGTTGACACGCTGGCGCGGATCGTGCGGTCGATCGGCGACCGATCTTTCGCATCGCGCGCCGCCCGAATCGACTCCGAAAGACACACACCTTGACCGACCCAGCCCCGCCCTCGCCCTTGCTTCGACTCGCGACCCTTCGTGCCCTGCCCAAGGCGCTGCTGCACGAACACCTCGACGGCGGCTTGCGCCCCGCCACCTTGCTGGCCCTCGCGCAAGCCCGCGGCCTCGCCCTGCCGACCGATGACGCGACCGAGCTCGCCGCGTGGATGCACGCCAACGCGAATTCCGGCAGCCTCGAGCGCTACCTGCGCGGCTTTGCGCTCACGGTCGGCGCGATGGCATCGGCCGAGGCCTGCGAGCGGGTCGCCTTCGAAGCCGCCGAAGACGCGCGGCTCGACGGCTGCGTGCTGGCCGAGTTCCGCATGGCGCCTTTGCTGCTCGAGGCGCACGGCATGCGCGCCGAGGCCGTCGTCGAAGCGCTGGTCGCCGGCCTCGGGCGCAGCCCGCTCGCCAGCGGCTTGATCGTCTGCGCGATGCGCACCGACCCGCCCGATGAAACGCTACGCGCCGCCGATCTCGCCGCGCGCTACGCCGACGCGCGCGGCGGCGGCGTCATCGGTTTCGATCTTGCCGGTGCCGAGCGCGGCTTTCCGCCAACGGTGCACGCAGCGGCCTTTGCCCGCGCCGGCGAGGCCGGCCTCGGCCTCACCTGCCATGCCGGCGAAGCCGACTCGGGCGCGCGCGTGCTCGAGGCCGCCGCCATTGGCGCGACCCGCATCGGCCACGGCGTCAACATCACCCAAGGCCCGCCGCACGAGCGTGCAAACTGGATCGCCGAGGCGCGCGAACGCGGCCTGCACTTCGAGGTCTGCGCCAGCAGCAACGTGCACACCGGTGCCTTCGCCTCGCTCGCCGCGCACCCGATCAAACGAATGATCGAAGCCGGCCTCGCGGTCTCGTGCTCGACCGACAACCGGCTGATGTCGGGCGTGAGCTTGAGCGACGAGTTGGCAGCGATCCAGGCAACACCCGGCCTCGGCGTGACGCAGCTCGCAGCGACGATGCGCGCTGGCGTGACCGCCTCGTTCTTGTCGGCCGACGTGCGCCGCTCGGCGATGGAGGCGATGCGCGCCTGGGACCGGATCGTCGACTGACTCAGCGCGCGACTCGACGCCTGGCTTTCACGGCATTCGCCAGCGCCTCGAGCACCGGCACCGTCTGCACGAAGCCGATGCAGGCATCGGTGATCGAGACACCGCGCTTGAGCGGCACGCCCGCGACGAGATCCTGCCGACCGGCTTCGAGGTGGCTCTCGATCATCACGCCGACGATGCGGCGGTCACCAGCCGCGACCTGAGCGGCCACATCGAGCGCGACCTCGACCTGGCGCTCGTACTGCTTGCTGCTGTTGCCGTGCGACACGTCGATCATCAGCTGCTCGCGCAGACCGGCTGCCCGCAGCACGGCGCAGCTCGCCTCGACCTCGGCCGCCGCGTAGTTCGGCGTGCGGCCGCCGCGCAGGATCAGGTGGCAGTCGTCGTTGCCGCGGGTCTCGAAGATCGCGGCCATGCCCATCTTGGTCATGCCCATGAAGGCATGCGAGGCGCGCGCCGCCAGGATCGCATCGGCAGCCACTTTGATGCTGCCCTCGGTGCCGTTCTTGAAGCCGACCGCACAGCTCAAACCCGAGGCGAGCTGGCGGTGGCTCTGGCTCTCTGTCGTGCGCGCGCCGATCGCGCCCCAGGCGATCAGCTCGGCGATGTACTGCGGGCTCAAGAGGTCGAGAAACTCGGTGCCGGTCGGCAAGCCCATCGTCACCAGCTCGAGCAACAGGCGGCGCGCGCGCTCGAGGCCGTCGTTGATCGTGAAGCTGCCGTCGAGGTGCGGGTCGTTGATGTAGCCCTTCCAGCCGACCGTCGTGCGCGGCTTCTCGAAATAGGTGCGCATCACGATCAATCGTCGGCCAACGAGTCGGCGACGCGCTTGAGGCGCTGGCCGTAGTCGATCGCCTGGTCATGGTCGTGGATCGAGCAGGGCCCGACGACGACGATCAAGCGGTCGTCACGGCCGTGCAGCACATCGGCAACGGCCACCCGGCTCTGTTCGACGAGCGCGAGCGTCGCGTCGCGAACCGGCACCCGCTCTTGCAGCAAGGCCGGTGTGATCAAAGGGCGCACGGCGACGATGCGCACGTCATCGATGCGGGTGGTGTCTAGCGTGCCGTTGCGCGCGCCGATCTCTCGGTCGTGCGTCGGGTCGTCGAAGCGGTTCATGGCGCGAAGCTTAAGGGCACGACTTACCACCTCAATCGCGGCGCGATGTGTCAGGCCGCGGCCGCGTGGAGCTTGACGCCCAACGCTCGCGCGACTTTCAGGATCGTCGAAAAGCTGGGATTCCCATCGGCACTCAGCGCGCGGTAAAGACTCTCACGACTTAGCCCTGCGTCCTTCGCGACCTGCGTCATGCCTTTGGCGCGCGCGATGTTGCCGAGTGCCTTGGCAATACCTGAAGCATCGTCAGGCGCCTCGTCGAGCCATGCGTCGAGGTAGGCAGCCATCTCCTCCGGGCTTCGCAGGTGCTCGGCCACGTCGTAGCTCGAAGTCTTCGCTTGTTTTCGAACGTCGGTTTTGCGCATGGTGACTATTCCTCGAAGTCTTGAGCCAGTCGGATGGCGGTCGCGATGTCTTGCTGTTGCGTCGACTTGTCCCCGCCGGCGAGCAACAGCAGCAGCCGCGTCGCGCGTTGGGTGTAGTACACGCGGTATCCGGGCCCGACATCGATCTTCAGTTCGGAAACGCCGTCGGTCAGGTTTCTGAACAAGCCCGGATTGCCGTCAATCAACCGATCGACACGCATCAGAACGCGTGCTCGGCCGGCGCGGTCTTTTAGGCCGTCGATCCAGTCGCGGTAGTTATCGGTTTTTTCGACGTGCACAAATTGAGTGTAGCTTATGGGCTACGAATATCAACGCGCCACCACCGCGATGCCGCGAAACTGGCCTGCCGTCGGCGCGGTCACCGGCTTCGCGTAGCGCTCGGGCATGAAGCGGTGCAGCAGCTCGGCCTCGCGCACTCTTGCCAGCGCCACGTTGGCGAGTTTGACGTGGCCGTAGCCGCGCATGCCGAGCGGCAGCGCGGCGATCTGCATCGCAACCGGCAGGCGGTCGGGTGTCAGTTCGGCGATCAATTCATCGACGCGACGCTCGAACTGCGCCACCAGATCGCGTTCGATGCGGCGCTCTGCCGTGTAGCCGAAAAGATCGAGCGCGGTGCCGCGCAGCACCTTGCCCTTGGCCAGCACCTTCAACACCGGCAGCAGCCACGCGCCTAGCGCGATCTTCTTCGGCGGCTGGCCGTTTTTCGGACGCGCGAGCAGTGGCGGGGCCATGTGGATTTCGAGCTTCAGGTCGCCTTCGAACTGGTCGGCGAGTTGGCGCTGAAAGCTGCCGTCGGTGTAGAGGCGAGCGACTTCGTATTCGTCTTTGTAGCTCATCAACTTGACGAGGCTTCTGGCGATGCCGCGACTCAGCGGCATCGCCGCATCGATGCCGGCGCAAGCGCTCTCGGCTTGCTGCGCGCGGCGCACCCGCGCCTCGAAGCGCTGTGCCCACGCGGCGTTCTGGTAGCCCGTGAGGTGCAAAACACTGCGCGCGATCAGCGCATCGATCGAGTCGTCGACCAACGAACCGGCGGGCGCATCACGCAGCGCCGCCGGGTTGCCCGCCGCCATGCGACCGAGTGCGAACGCGAGCAAATTGCGCTCGACCACCACGTCGTTCAAGGTGATCGCGCGCTGCATGGCGGTCAGCCCGACCGGTACCAGCCCGCGCTGCCATGCGAAGCCCATCGCGAGGATGTTGGCGGTGACCGTGTCGCCGAGAAATTCTTCGGCCAGCGATTGCGCATCGAAGGTCTCGACGAATTCGTCGCCCGCCGCGAAGCGCATCTTGGCCAGCAGCAACTCGGTCTTGAGATCGGCGTCGGGGTTCTTCAACGATTCGGCCACCGGAATTTCATGCACGTTGGTGACGATGCGGGTGCGGCCATGGCGCACCGTTTGCAATGCCTCGTGCGATGCGGCGACGACCATGTCGCAAGCGAGCACCGCATCGGCTTGCTGGGTGTCGATGCGCACCTGATTCAACTGGTCGGCCCGGTCGGCCAGGCGCACGAAGCTCAGCACCGAGCCGCCCTTTTGCGCAAAGCCCATGAAGTCGAGCACGCTGGCCGAGTTGCCCTCGAGGTGCGCAGCCATCGCGATCACCGCACCGACCGTCACGACACCGGTGCCGCCGACGCCGGTGACGAGCAAATCCCACGGCCCGGCCCAGACGTGCGGCGGGGGCAGCGGCATCGCAGCCACCTTGGCGAGAAACGCTTCGCGGCCGGCCGAGAGCGCGCCACTCTTCTTGCGCAGCTTGCCGCCAGTGACGCCGACGAAGCTCGGGCAGAAGCCCTTCTCGCACGAATAGTCCTTGTTGCACGCGGTCTGGTCGATCTTGCGTTTGCGACCCATGGCCGTCTCAAGCGGCAAGAC
>JAYSMB010000182.1:0-8866 GCA_043725065.1 Burkholderiales bacterium | reverse complement strand
CGCGCCGGTTCGGGTCGTTGACCTGCACGTGGCCGATCAGCCCGGTCGGCATCCAGATGTCGATGAGCTCGGGCACCGACTTCGTTTCGGCAAGACCGGCGGCGCTGCAATCGATCATCGTCCTGAGCGAAGTGCGGCCGACCTCGCGCACGATTTCCGCCGCTTCGGCGATCGTGTTGATGAGCTGCGTCTCGTGCTTCGAGAGCGGCTCGACGCAATAGGTGACGCCGTGCTGCGCGGCGACTTCGGCAGCGCTGGCCAGGAAGTCGCGCAAGCGCGAGCGGGCGACGGCATGCGTTTCGCCTGCGGCGATCTGCCGCTGCTTCGGCGAGCCGTGCACGAGCACCGCGCCGCCGAGCTCGGCGCACAGGGCGATCAGCCGCGTCACGACCTCGAGCGTGCGCTGGCGCATGGCCGGATCCGGGTCGGTGACCGACAGTCCGCCGGGCGTGACCAGCAGCCAGTGCAGGCCGGTGACCGAGAGGCCCGTCGATTCGACGACGCCACGCAGGCGCTTCGCTTCCGCGGCATCGATTCGCTCGGGCGATTCGGCCAATGTGAAAGGCGCGATCTCGAGGCCGTCGTAGCCGAGCCGCGCGGCGAGCTCGCACTGATCCTCGAGCCGCAGGTGGCTGAGCACTTCGTTGCAGAGCGCGATCTTCATGTGGGCCTTCAAATCAGGCACGCCGCCGGAACGCGCCGCGTACGAGATTGCCCGCGCCACCTGTCGCACGCCGCACGGCAGCCTTGAACGCGGGCACATAGAGCAGCAAGGTGAAGATGGTCACCGTCGCAAAGGCCATCGAGATCGGCCGCGTGAAGAAGGGACCGATGCTGCCGTCGGAAAGCACCAGCCCGCGGCGAAGGCTCTTGTCGAGCAGGCCGCCGAGCACGAGCCCGAGCACGAACGGTGCCATCTGGTAGCCGCGCCGGCGCAGGAAGAAGGCGCCGATGCCGATGACGAGCATGCAGTAGATGTCGAACAGGCGCGAGGCGCTGGCGAATGCGCCGACGGTGCAGAGCAGGAAGATGATCGGCATCAGCACCGTGCGCTTGATGCGCAGCACGAGCAGCAGCGGCCGGACCAGGAACAGGCCGAAGACCAGGATGCTGATCGTCGCCAGCGAGGTCATCGCGACCACCTCGTAGATGAACTGGGGGTGCTGGATCATCATCATCGGCCCGGGCTGTATGCCGTGGATGATCATCGCCGCCATCAACACGGCCGAGGGTGCGGAGCCAGGAATGCCGAGCGCGAGCGCCGGGATGATGTGGCCGGGGATCGAGGCCATGTCGCCGGTCTCGGCGGCCATCAGGCCGTCGATCGAGCCCTTGCCGAACTGCTCTTTCTCCTTGCTCACGGCCCTGGCCGCGGCGTACGACATCCAGGCGCCCGAGTCTTCACCGACGCCGGGCATCAAGCCGGTCAGCACGCCGATCACGCCCGAGCGAAGGACGGTGCGCCAGTACTGCGCGACCTCGCGAAAGCGCGGCAGCACCGAGTCCTTCAGCTCGATCAGCTTGCGTTCGACCGGGTCGGCCAGCGTCGTCAACACCTCGGCGAAACCGAAGGCGCCGACCAGCGCGGGGATCAGCGAGATGCCGCCCGCGAGATCGCTCCAGCCGAAGGTGAAGCGGTCGTAGGCGTACAGGCCTTCCTGCCCGATCTGCGCCACGAACAGGCCGAGTGCGCCCATCAGCCAGCCCTTGAGCGGATCGTTGCCGACGATGGTGCCCGACATCGTCACGCCGAACAGCGCGAGCCAGAAGAACTCATAGGCGCCGAACGAGAGCGCCACTTCCGCGAGCACCGGCGTGAACGCGGCGAGGCAGAGCACACCGAACAGCGTGCCGGTGAACGCGCCCGAGGTGGCGATGCCGATCGCGCGGCCGGCCTCGCCGCGCTGCGCCAGCGCGTAGCCATCGGCGCACGAGGCGGCGTTGGCGGCGGTGCCGGGGATGTTGAGCAGGATGGCCGTGCGCGAGCCGCCGTAGAGTGTGCCGACGTACGAACAGATCAGGATCAGGATCGCGTCGTTGGCCGGCAGCTTGATCGTCAGCGTGGTCAGCAAAGCGATGCACAGCGTGGCCGAAAGACCGGGCAGGCAGCCGACGATGATCCCGAGCAATGCGCCGCCCAGCGCGTAGGCGATCGACGTCGGGTTGAGGAACGAGAGGTAGGCATGGCCCAGATCGGCGAGACCGGCAAGCATGGTCTGGAGTCAGCGAATCAGGGCAGCCGAACCAGAAAGAGCTGCTGGAAGACGAGCGTGATCGCGCCTCCCGCGCCGAGGCCGATGACCACGGCGACGGCTACGTCGCGCGGCGTCAGCGCCCGCCCGGCGGCACGCCGCTGCGGCTGCTGCAGGCTGACGATGGCGATGCTGACGAAGATCGCCGCGGCGAGCCAGAACGGCAGGCTGCGGCCGACCAGCGCGACGTCGAAGCCGACGCACAGCACGAGCACGAGCGCGATGCGCCGCACCGCGGCCGCGTCGACACCCACGCTCGCCGCGCCAGCAGCGAGCGCGCCGCGCCGCCAGCTGCGCAAGGCCAGCAGACCGGCCAGGAGCGTCATCGCCACGCCCAGCAGCCCCGGCAGCAGGCCGGGCACCGTGTACGGATTGATGTTCTGGCTTTCGAGTCGGTCCATGCGCAACGATGCGACCAGGATCGCCACGCCGAGCGTGGCCCAGCCGGCAGCCTGCTTCAGCTCCGAGCGCGCCACCGCGCGCATCTCGGCGTCCGAAAGCTCGGGCTGGGCCTCGTGCTCCATCGATGTCTCGCTCAGGGCTTCGGGATACCGACGGTGTCGGGCGAGACCTTGGTCTTGCCGTTCTCGAACAGCATCCAGGCGTTGGCCTGAACGGCGGGGAAGACGGCCTTTTGCGCCGCTTCACCGGACGATGGCGCGAACAGCGCGCCGCGGCTGGCGGCGTACTTCTTCAGTGCTTCGCTGTTCGAGATGTTGTCGGCCCAGATCTTCTCGACCGTCTTCACGACTTCGTCGGGAACGCCCTTCGGGATGAAGATGCCGAAGTAGTTGGCCGGTGCCGAGAAGCCGGGCAGCGTGTTCGAGAGCGGCGGAATCGTGCCGTAGCCTTCGAGTTCGAGCGGCTTGTCGCTCACGGTGGCGAGCGGGCGCAGGCGCTTGCCGCGGATCATGTCGGCCTGCTCGACCGCGAGCTGCGTCGTCAGGTCGGCTTCGCCGGCGACAGCTGCGACGACGGCCGGGTTGCCGCCGTCGTAGCTCACGTCTTTGTACTTGACGCCGGTGGCCTTGGAGATGAGGTCCATGGCGTTGTGGCCGGCCGAGGTGACGCCGGCGGTGGCGACCGAGATCTTGCCTGGCTGCGCCTTCATCGCGTCGATCAGTTGCTTGGCGTTCTGGTACGGCGTGTTCGGATTGACGCCGATCACCTGGATGTTGGCGACGGTCAGGAAGATGTTCCAGTCCGAGAGCCGCGTCTTCAGCGAGCCGATCGTTTCGTAGGTGCCGAGGTCCTGCGCCGCACCGGCCGTCCAGGTGTAGCCGTCCTTCGCCGCTTCCAGCGCGCTGCGCGTGCCGATCGATCCCGAGGCGCCCGGTTGGTTGACGATGACGATGGTCTGGCCGAGTGCCTTCTCCATCTCGGCGGCGGTGACGCGCGTCACCTGGTCGGTCGAACCACCGGCTGCCCAGGGCACGATCAGATTGATCGGATGGGTCGGCTTCCATTGGGCGAAGGCGCCGGACGCGGCGGTTGCGAGCAAGGCGGCAGCCAGGACGGTGCGGGTGTTCGGCAGTGATGTCATGTCGTCTCCGGGGTGGATTTTCGAAAGGACGGTCTCGGTCAGGAGACCCGTAACTTCAGCGTCGTGTCGTAGGGCAGGGCGGGTGTCGCGAACTCGACGTCGTTGCGCACGTAATGCAAGGCACAGGCGCGCCGCCACTTCGCGCTGTGATTCGGCCCCGACTGATGGAAGGTGTTGCCGTGATGGAAGCTCACGCCGCCTTTGCGCACGGGGGCGGGCGTCATCGGCTGCTTGTCGAGGATGGCGGCGGGCAACTGCAGGTTGAAGGGCTCGCCTTCCGGTGCGAAGTGGCCGTAGACGGGGCCGAGATTGGTGCCGTCGCCGAAATAGAGGCAGCCGTTTTCCAGTGTCGCGTCGTCGAATGCGATCCAGGCGGTGACGATGCCTTCGATGTCGGTCGGGCCGAAGTAGAAGTTGTCCTGGTGCGCCGGCTTGGGGCCACCGCCTTCGGGCGGTTTGAAGAAGATCTGGCTGAAGTAGACGGACACGCCCGTACCGAGGATGGACTCGACTTGGCGCACCAGCCGCGCATCGCGCGCCAGCTTTTTCACCGCTTCGCGATGGGCGTGCGGGTTGTCGAGCTTGCGCAGCACGGCGCGCGACTTGACGCCGCCGTCGAGGTACCAGGCGCGCTGGTCCTGCGGCAGCTCGGCGAGGAAAGCCTCGCCCCATTGCTCGATGTCACGCACGACGGCGTCGACCTCCTCGCCACCGAACACGCCGTTGACGGTCAGGTGGCCCTGGTGACGATAGAAGGCGAGGTCGATCGCGTCCATGGCTCTGGAATCAGGCCGCCCGCACGTAGCTCGTCACGACCGCGGTCATGTGCGAGAGGCGTTGCGAGAGTGCGGTCTCGGTCATCAGGTCGAGCCCGAAGATCGCGCCGAGCGTGTGCTTGTTCGAGAGGTAGAAATAGGCCAGGCCGGCGATCGAGATGTAGAGCTGCATGGCGTCGACGCCGCGGCGCAGCTCGCCGCTCTTTTCGCCGCGTGCCAGCACCTGGGCCAGCACGTCGATCAGCGGCGAGTTCATCTGGCGAATGCGGCGCGAACGCTTCAGGTGGCCGGCGCGCAGCATGTTCTCGCTGTTGAGCAGGGCCAGGAACTCGGGGTGGGCGAGATAGTGCCGCCAGGTGAACGCGACCAGGCTTTCGATCGCTTGCAGCGGCGCGCTCGTTTCGAGGTGCAGCTCGCGCTCGGCGGCGCGGATGTCGGCATAGGTCTGTTCGAGCACGGCGAGGAAGAGCTCGTCCTTGGCTTCGAAGTAGTAGTAGATGAGCTTCTTGTTGACGCCGGCGCGCTCGGCGATCGCCTCGATGCGCGCGCCGCCGAAGCCGTGCGCGGCGAACTCGCCGGTCGCGGCGGCGAGGATTTCCTGCTGCGTACGGCCGGCGTCACGCGAGCGGATCTCGACGACGTTGGTAGCGCGAGTGGTCACAATCAACATAATTCACCAAACGGTGAATTACCGGCATCGGGACGAACCCTGATGCGATCCATCGCGGCTGGCGAACATGCAAGGCACACTCTCGCCACCACCGACCGCCTCTCGCCGATGAACGTTCTCGCTACCTCGCCCCGACCCGCCGGCCACGCCCTTGTCGAGGCGCTGATCGCCCAGGGAATCGACACCGCGTTCGGCGTGCCGGGCGAGAGTTTCCTGGCCGCGCTCGACGGCTTCTACGAGCACCGCGACAGCATCCGCTTCATCGCCTGCCGGCACGAGAACGGCGCGAGCTTCATGGCCGAAGCGCAGGGCAAGCTCAGCGGCCGCCCGGGTATCTGTTTCGTGACGCGCGGTCCCGGGGCGAGCAATGCCGCAATCGGCATTCACACCGCGTTTCAGGATTCGACGCCGATGATCGTCTTCATCGGCCAGGTGGCGAGCGACCAGCGTGACCGCGAAGCTTTCCAGGAGGTCGATTACCGGCAGATGTTCGGCCCCGGGACGCTGGGCTTTGCGAAATGGGTCGCCGAGATCGAGTCCGCCGAGCGCCTGCCCGAGTACGTGGCGCGGGCCTTCCGCACGGCCATGCAGGGGCGGCCTGGGCCGGTGGTGCTGGCGCTGCCCGAAGACATGCTGAGGGAGATCACGGCGGCGCCGGTATTGCCGCGCGTCGAACCGGTCGCCGCCTGGCCCGCGCCGGGTGCCTTGCGCGATCTGCGGGCGATGCTTGTGCAGGCCAAGCGGCCCTTCGTGATCGTCGGCGGCAGCGGCTGGGACGCCAGGGCCTGCGAGGCGATGCAGCGCTTTGCCCAAGGCTGGAACCTGCCGGTCGGCTGCGCCTTCCGTTTCCAGGATCTGTTCGACAACCACCATCCGCTCTATGCCGGCGACGTCGGCATCGGCATCAATCCGAAGCTTGCGCAGCGCATCGCCGATGCCGACCTCGTGATCGCGGTCGGTCCGCGGCTCGGCGAGATGACGACCGGTGGCTACACGCTGCTGCAGGCGCCGCGGTCGCGCCAAAAACTGGTGCACATCCACGCCGGCGCCGAGGAACTGGGCCGCGTCTATGCCGCCGACCTGATGCTGCAATGTTCGATGGCCGCCGCGGGTGAGGCGCTTGAGACGCTGGCTGCGCCCGCGCAGGTGGCGTGGGCCGACTGGACGGCGCAGGCCCACGCCGACTACGAAGACAACCTGATCGCGCCATCGGTTCCGCCGCTCGACATGGCCGAGGTCGTGAAGACGATCCAGCGCCTGGCCCCGGCCGACAGCGTGCTGACCAACGGCGCAGGCAACTTCAGCGGCTGGCTGCATCGCTACTACCGATATCCGGCGATGCAGCATGGCGGCCGCACGCAACTCGCGCCGACCTCGGGGGCGATGGGCTACGGTGTGCCGGCGGCTGTCGCAGCGGCGCTGCTGTGCCCGGACCGGACGGTGATCAACCTCGCCGGCGACGGCGACTTCCTGATGACCGGGCAAGAACTCGCCACCGCTACCGGCTACGGCGCCGGCAAGGGCAAGGGACGGCTCATCAGCATCGTCGTCGACAACGGCACCTACGGCACGATCCGCATGCATCAGGAACGCGAGTACCCGGGCCGCGTCAGCGGCAGCGATCTGTTCAATCCGGACTTCGTCGCGCTGGCCCGCGCCTATGGCTGGCGTGCCGCGCGCGTCGAGGCAACCGATGCATTCGAACCGGCGTTTCGCGTGGCGCTCGAAACAGCGCAGCCGACCTTGCTGCATCTGCCGCTCTCCGCCGATGTCGTCACGAGCCGCACGACCCTCGCCGCGATCCGCGCCGCCGCACTCAGGAAGTGACCGCCATGCCGAGCACGCCCATGATCGACTTCGCCACCTGCGACCTCTGCGATCTGCACAAGGCCGACAGCGGCGGCGCCTTCCGCGTCCTGCCGCCCGTGTTCCTCGACTATGGCGGCGTGGCGAAGTTCGCCGGAGCGGTGAGCACGGTGAAGTGCTTCGAAGACAACTCGCTGGTCAAGGCCGCGCTCGACACGCCGGGCCAGGGCAGGGTGCTGGTCGTCGATGGCGGTGGCTCGCCGCGTCGCGCGCTGGTCGGCGGCAATGTCGCCGCGACCGCGGCGAAGAACGGCTGGGCCGGGATCGTCGTCGATGGCTGCGTACGCGATGTCGCCGAGCTGGCGGAGTGCGCGGTCGGCATCCGGGCGCTGGGCCTGATTCCCCTGCCGACCGAGAAGCGCGACCAGGGCGAGCGCGACGTCGCCGTGCAAGTGCAGGGCGTGTGGATCAGGCCGGGCGACTGGCTGTATGCGGATGCCGATGGCACCGTCGTCCTGCCTTCCGGGCCCGGATCATGAGCCTGCGATTTCGCCGACGCGGCCGCAATACCGACCGGATGTCTTGATGCGCAAACCGCTCGCAGCCCTGGGTCTCATCGTCGCCGCGCTCGCCGCTTATCCGCTGCTGTGGCCCGTGCCGGTTCAGCCGGTCGCGTGGGTCGCGCCCGAGGCGCCCGGCTACGTCGCGCCGCACGCGGTGAACACGAAGCTCGCTGGCCTTCAAAGTATCGACCTCGGCACCGACGAAGGTCCCGAGCACATCGCCGTGCGCGACGGCTGGGTCTACGCCGCGGTGGCCAGCGGCGCGATCGTGCGGATGCGGCCCGACGGCTCGGTCAGGGAAGTCGTGGTGACCACCGGCGGGCGCCCGCTCGGCTTCGACTTCGACGCGCGGGGCGCGATGATCATCGCCGACCCGATGGCCGGTGCGCATGGTGGTCTGTTGCGTGTCGACCTCTCGGCTGGCTCGGGCAAGGATGCGCGAGTCGAGCTGCTGACCGACCAGGTCGACGGCGATCCGATCCGCTATGCCGACGGTGTCATCGTCGCGAAGAGCGGCAAGATCTACTTCACCGATGCGTCACGCCGGTTCGGGGCGAAGGACTGGGGCGGCACTTTCAACGCGAGCGTGCTCGACATCGTCGAACACCAGGCGACCGGCCGCCTGCTCGAATACGACCCGGCGACGAAGACCACGCGCGTTCTGATGGAAGGCCTTTGCTTTCCCAACGGGCTCGCACTCAGCACCGACGAGCAGCACCTGTTCCTCAACGAGACCGGTGCCTATCGCATCTGGAAGGTCGCGGTGACGGCCGTCGACATCAGCGCGGCCCAGCCCCAGGGCGCGGCCACGGTGCTGCTGGCCAACCTGCCGGGCCACCCCGACAACCTGATGCGCGGCCTGAACGGCCGCATCTGGGTCGGCCTCGTGAAGCCGCGCGGCGCCTTTCTCGACGACAACGCCGGCCGGCCGTGGATGCGCTCGCTCGCGATGCGATTGCCCAAGTCGCTGTGGCCGGTGCCGCCGGCTTATGGGCACGTATTCGCGTTCGACGAAGCCGGCAAGGTGCTCGTCGATCTACAGGATCCAAGCGGTGCCTACCCCGAAACCACGGGAGTCACCGAGACCGCGGACCGCCTGTACATCCAGAGCCTGCACGCCAAGACGCTGGGCTGGATGGACAAGGCCAGAGCCGGGCTCTAGTGTAGTGTTTTATTCTTGAGGGAACTTAAATGAGCTGCTCGACTCCGATGCTCTACTTCGGTATGCATTGGAGCGAGCAAGTGCGAGTTGCCCC
>JAYSMB010000181.1:0-3591 GCA_043725065.1 Burkholderiales bacterium | reverse complement strand
GCCTCGACGCCGGGCACGTAGGGGAGAGGCGGGTGGCGCAGAAAGCCGCCGGCCGCGATCGACCGGTCGAGGTGGCTCACCGTCGTCGCGGCCATCCGCACCAGTGTCCGGCCGGGGCGCGGCACCGGCTCAGGCAGCTCCTCCAGGCGCGGCGCCTCGCCCCAGGCATGGATGCGCATCGCCTTCATGACGGCAGCGCGTCGACGAACGCAAGCACGGCGGCGGCGAATTCGAGTGGGCACTGATCGGGCAAGGGCACGCCGCCCTCGATCGTCGAGACTCGCGCCGTAGGCAGGAGGTGGCGCCATTCGGCGAGGTGCGGCGCGGCGAAGGGATCGTCGGCGGCGTGCAGCAACAGCACCGGCGCGCGCAGCGCGGCGATGCTGTCTTCCATCGGGTACGAGGCCACCGCACGGTGGCCGGCCTCAATGTCGCCACTGGCCTTGAGCGCATCGGCGACGAAGGCCTGCAACAGCTCGGGCCGTCCAAGCGGATAGAAAGCCTGGCGCTTTTGCCAGAGCGCGGCGAGGTGGCTGCCGTCGTCGCTCGGCGCGACGGCGTCGATCGGTGGACGCTCGGCCCGGGCGCGCCGGAACGCATCGCTCGTGTACGGCGTGGACGAGAGCGTCAGCGAGGCGACGCGCTCGGGCGCTCGCGCCGCCAACTCGACCGCGATGACGCCGCCGGTGTGATGGCCGACGACGTGGGCGCGGACGACGCCGATCGCATCGAGCAACTGCAGCGACGCTTCGGCCCAGGCTTCGATGCCGGGATTGGAAACCGGGTCGGACTCGCCGAAGCCGGCCGTGTCGATGGCGATCGCGCGCCGATGCGCACCAAGCAGTGGCAGCACGTCGGCGTACTCGCGCCAACTGCGCGGCGTCTGGTGCAGCAGGACGAACGGCGTCGCGTCGTCGCGTTCAGGCCGCGGGCGCCCGGCTTCGTGACCGCCGCCGCACTCGGCGTAGTGCATCTGCCCGTGCGCCACGCCGGCATAGGCGCGGCGCACTCGCAGCGTCACGGCAGCGTGTCCTCGGCCGGCGGCCGCCAGAGGCCCGCGTCGCGAACCTGGGCCAGCGTGCGAGCCAGGACGTCGCGGCGATAGGCGACGGCATCGCGGCCGCGGTAGTCGTAGAAGCCCTGGCCGGTCTTCAGGCCGAGCCGGCCCTCTTCGACCATGCGGCCGATCACCGGCGGCGCGGCGTAGCGCGCCGGGTCGATCGAGGCCGCCATCTCGCGGCTGGCATGGTGCAGGATGTCGGCGCCGCCGAAGTCGATGAACTCGACGACACCGATCGCGGCGAAGCGCAGGCCCAGGCCGAAGCGCGTCGCCCGGTCGATCTCTTCGGCCGTGGCGACGCCTTCTTCGATCATCCGCGCCGCCTCGTTCATCACGAGCGCTTGCAGCCGCGGCACGATGTAGCCAGGGGCGACGCCGCAGACGACCGGCAGCTTGCCGATCGAGGTCATCGCCGCGCGGGTGCGCTCGATCGCCTCTGCGCTGGTCGCCGGATGGGTGCTCAGCTCGACGACCGGGATCAGGTAGGCCGGGTTCAGCCAGTGCAGGTTGAGGAAGCGTTCGGGGTGATCGATCAGCGGCGCGAGCTGGGTCACGAGGATGCTGCTCGTGGTCGATGTGATGACGGCGTCGGCGCGGCAGTGACGGGCGATTTCGGCCAGGGCGTCGCGCTTGGCCTCGAGCGTTTCCGGAACGCCTTCGAAGACCATCTCGGTGTCGGCCAGCGCCGCCGGCGCATCGGTGGCGTTGACCCAGTGCACGCGTGCGGCGACGGCGTCGACCGCGCCGGCATCCATCGCGCCGAGTTGGGCCAGGATCTCGAGGCTCTGCCGGATTTCGGCGAACGCTTCGGCACGCAGTCGCGCCGCCGCCCGCGGCTCGCGCGGGTGCAGGTCGACGAGGGCGATCGGATGGCCAGCGTAGGCAAAGGCGATGGCGATGCCGCGGCCCATGCGACCGGCGCCGACTGCAGCGTAGCGCGCCATGCCCGCCGCTACTCGCCGTCGTGCAGCAGCCGTTGCAGCTCGGCGCGGTCGAGGCCGGCGAGACCGAGCGCCTCGAGCGTGCGCGGGCCGCGGCGCAGGTCGCGGCCGAGAAAACCGCCGGTAACCGCGAGCAGACCATGCGCCACCGGCGCATCGACGCCGCACCAGCGAGCCACCGAGGCGAGGAAGGCCAGGCCGAGCTCGGTGTCTTCGGTGACGTAGCGGTGACTGCGCAGGTCGATGTGCTCGCGCCAGTCGCCCGAATCGACCAGCTTTTTGTGCGCGTCGCCGTACATCCAGCGATCGTTGGCGTAGTGGTCGGCCAGCGGATAGTGCGGCGCGCCGTAGCCGAGTGCTTCGCGGACGGCGATGCGCTCGCGGTCGAGCCTGTCGGTCACGGCGCGCACCGCGGGCTGCGTGCCTTCTGCGTGGATGTCCCAGCGCTCGAAATGCTGCAGCGGTGCCGCGTTCATCACGATCAGCGGCGGGTGAATGATCGGCCCGGCGTTCATCAACGCGCCTGACAGAACGTCGCCGCAGGCGTGCACGGCCGGGTAGGCGCGCGCGATCAGCGCTAGAGCGGCGTCGCTGTGCCGAGCCGGATAGACGCCGGTCGGCAGTCGTACCGCGCGGATCGTCACCCGCACCTCACGCACCCCGAGCTTGCGCGCAAGGTAGGGCAGGGTACCGGTCTCGGCCCAGGAAACCTCGGCGTGCGAGCCGTGCTCGCGGACGATGCGGGCCATGACGAAGCTGCCGAAGGTGCCGGGCGCCAGGAACACGACCTGGCCGTCTTCGAGGTGCGGCGCCATCGCCCGCGCGATGTCGGCCTGGGCGAGCGCCGGCGTCGGCAGGACGATGAGCCCGGCGCCCGTCATCGCCGTACCCAGGTCGGTGGTGGCACCGGCGAACGCGACCTCGCGCCTGCCGCGCTCGTCGACGAGGACGATGGCGCCGGACTCGATGACGGCTGCGAGCGCCGCTGCGTCGCGGCGCCACAGGCGGACTTCATGGCCCGCCTCG
Source organism: Burkholderiales bacterium (assembly GCA_043725065.1). Classification (GTDB taxonomy): domain Bacteria; phylum Pseudomonadota; class Gammaproteobacteria; order Burkholderiales; family Burkholderiaceae_C; genus Schlegelella_A. The sequence continues at coordinate 564 of JAYSMB010000181.1, read as the reverse complement.
GCCAGATCGGCGGCGGCGGCGTAGCAGCCGTGACCGCCGCCGAGCACGGCGATCTTCATCATCGATGCCGCCGCGACGCGAACGCCTGTTCCCCCATGCCGACCGAGGCTACACTGCTTTACTTCTAAAGTAAATCGGCTGCCGCACTTCCCTACTCCAACCCGAGGATCCCCAATCGTGAAGATGCTTCGTCCTGCTCCCCGAATCGCCGCTGCGCTGCTCGTCGGCCTTGCCTGCTTCGTCGTGCAAGCGCAAATGAAGGTCGGCCTCATCGCCTCGTCGACCGGCCCCACCGCCGTGGTCGGCATTCCGCAGAAAAACACCGGCGCGCTGCTGCCGAAGACGATCGGCGGCATCACCATCGAATACATCGTCTATGACGACGCGTCGGATCCGACGCAATCCGTGGCGCTGGTCAAGAAGCTGCTCACCGAAGACAAGGTCGACGCGATCATCGGCCCGTCCGGCTCACCCAACGCGATGGGCACGATCCAGTTCATCGCCGAGGCCAAGACGCCGATGCTCGCGCCGGTGGGTACGCCGGCCGTCGTGCTGCCGATGGAC
>JAYSMB010000180.1:0-4631 GCA_043725065.1 Burkholderiales bacterium | reverse complement strand
TGCTCGGCTTCGGCGACGGCGATGAATGCGCGCAGCTGGCGCAAGGTGACATTCATTCCTGTTATCGATGAATTTATACAATTTAACTTCGAGACCCTCACCCCCGAAAAGCTCGCCCGCCTGCGCCAGCATCAGGATTTGGAGCTCGATGCGAGGCGCCGCGACGACAAGCGCGCGGCGATCCGCCTGTCCGGCGAGTTCCACTCGCTGGCAGCCGAATTGGCAGGCAATTCGGCGCTCGCGCGCAACAGGCGCGAGCTTTCGGTATTGACCTGCCTGATGATCTTTCTTTACGACGCACCGACGGCGACGAGCTGCCGCGCCGACGAGCACTGGCAGATCATCGAGGCGATCGCCAAGCGGGACGCCGTCCGCGCTGAGCGACCGATCGCTTCATCACCTCGACCACATCGAGAGCAGCATGAAGCTGGATATCGCCACCGACGTCGTGGATCTCGAGGCCATCTTCAAGAGCTGACGCGGCTGAGGGCTCGCTCGCCTCGTCTCGCCGAGCCCAGGCGCGCGCTCACGCTCCGCGCGACCACCACTCGCCCGCGAGGGCCTGCTGAAGATGGTCGATGAAGTGAATGACCTTCTGCGGCACCAGCTTGGGGGAGGGGAACACGGCGTGCATTTCCTGGGCCGGCAGAGCGTGGTCGGTCAGCACCGGCCGCACCACGCCTGCGGCGATCGACTCCCGCGCGACGTACCATGGCAGGATCGCCAGCCCCAATCCCGCGCAGGCGCCGGCGAGCACGGTCGTGAGGTTGTTCGACCGGAGCGGCCCGTCGACGGGCACCGAGACCAGCTTCGCGCCGGCCGGCAAGAGGCGCCAGCGGTCGTCGCCTTGGACGCTGCTGTACACGATGCACGCGTGCGCGACCAGCTCGGCAGTCGTTCGCGGCTCTCCACGCGCTGCCAGGTATGCCGGCGAAGCGACCATCACCCAGGGATTGACGCCGAGATAGCGGGCGCCCAGGGTCGAATCGGCCATCTGCCCCATCCGGATGGCGACGTCGATGCCTTGCTCCACCAGGTCGACGTAGCGATCGTCGAAGCTGATGTCGATCCTCAGGTCAGGATGGGCCTGCATGTAGCGCAGGACGAGCGGCACCAGGATCCGCCGGCCGAAGCCGACCGAAGTGCTCAGGCGCAGCTTGCCGCCGATGCTGCCTTGCCGGAGCACGGCCAACTGCTCGGCTTCGTCGATGGCGCGCTCGATGACCTTGCACTTTTCGTAGTACAGGGCGCCCACCTCCGTCGGCGTTACCCCGCGAGTCGAACGGTGCAGGAGGCGAACCCCCAGGCGCTCTTCGGTTGCGGCAATCGCCTTCGTGGCCGTCGGCTGGGTGATGCCGAGCTCGGCCGCGGCCTTGCTGAAGCTGCAGGTCTCGACGACGCGGACGAAGAGCTGCACGGCGTTGACGCGGTCCATCGCGTCAATGTAGCCCGCTCGCGCCGCACCCCGCGCGCGGAATAGTGCTTATACGCAGACTGGGATTCACATCGACCTCATCGGCGCCGATGATCCCTGCCATCCGATCCAGGAGGCAGCCATGACGAAGATGAAGGCCGCGATGGCGGCCGTGCTGGTGCTCGAAAAGGAAGGCGTGACGCAGGCTTTCGGCGTACCGGGCGCGGCCATCAACCCCTTGTACGCGCAGCTGCGCGAGCGTCAGTCGATCACCCACGTGCTCGCCCGCCACGTCGAGGGCGCTTCGCACATGGCCGAGGGCTACACACGGGCCAAGGCCGGCAACATTGGCGTGTGCATCGGCACCTCGGGGCCGGCGGGTACGGACATGATCACCGGCTTGTACTCGGCGCAGGCCGACAGCATCCCGATCCTTTGCATCACCGGCCAGGCGCCGCGCGCGCGCCTCCACAAGGAGGATTTCCAGGCCGTCGACATCGCCAGCATCGCCAAGCCGGTGACCAAGTGGGCCACCACCGTGCTCGAGCCGGCGCAGGTGCCGCGCGCGTTCCAGCAAGCCTTTCACCTGATGCGCTCGGGCCGGCCCGGGCCAGTGCTGATCGACCTGCCGTTCGACGTGATGCTGGCCGAGATCGAGTTCGACATCGACACCTACGAGCCGCTCTCGGTCTACAAGCCGAGCGCCAGCCGCAAGCAGATCGAGAAAGCGCTCGAGATGCTGGCGGTCGCGGACCGGCCCCTGATCGTCGCCGGCGGCGGCATCATCAACGCCGACGCGTCCGAGCTGCTGGTCGAGTTCGCCGAGTTGACGGGCATTCCCGTCATCCCGACGCTGATGGGCTGGGGCACGATCCCCGACGACCATTCGCTGATGGTCGGCATGTGCGGTCTGCAGACCAGCCACCGCTACGGCAACGCCAACATGCTCGCGAGCGACTTCGTGCTCGGGATCGGCAACCGCTGGGCGAACCGCCACACGGGCAGCCCCGAGGTCTACTGCAAGGGCCGCAAGTTCATTCATGTCGACATCGAGCCGACCCAGATCGGCCGGGTCTTCGCACCCGACTACGGCATCGTCTCCGACGCCAGGGCCGCGCTGCAGCTCTTCGTCGAGGTGGCGCGCGAGTGGAAGGCGGCCGGCCGGCTGCGCGACTGGTCGGGCTGGGCGCGCGAATGTCGGGGCCGCAAGGGCTCGATCGAGTACCTGCGCAAGACCAACTTCGACAGCGTGCCGATGAAGCCGCAGCGCGTCTACCAGTGCATGAACAATGCCTTCGGCAAGGACGTGACCTACGTCTCGACGATCGGCCTGAGCCAAATCGCCGGCGCGCAGTTCCTGCACGTCTACCACCCGCGCCACTGGATCAACTGCGGCCAGGCCGGTCCGCTCGGCTGGACCATCCCGGCCGCGCTCGGCGTCCGCGCCGCCGACCCGGACCGCAAGATCGTCGCGCTCTCGGGCGACTACGACTTCCAGTTCATGATCGAAGAGCTGGCCGCGGGCGCGCAGTTCAAGCTGCCCTATATCCACATCGTCGTCAACAACAGCTACCTCGGCCTGATTCGCCAGAGCCAGCGCGGCTTCACGATGGACTACTGCGTGCAGCTCGGCTTCGAGAACATCAACTCGGCCGCCGACGAGGTGACGGCGCAGGGCTACGGCGTCGACCACGTCAAGGTGGTCGAAGGCCTGGGCTGCAAGGCCATCCGCGTGCACAAGCAGGAGGAGATCGCGCCGGCCATCAAGCAGGCCGAGGCGTGGATGGCCGAGTTCAAGGTGCCGGTGGTGGTCGAGATCATTCTCGAGCGCGTGACCAACATCGCGATGGGCACGGAGATCGACAACGTCGTCGAGTTCGAGGAGCTCGCCACCGACAACGCCGACGTGCCGACCGCCGTCTCGATGCTCGACTGACCGGGAAACCCCCATGCCGAAGTGCGCCGCCAATCTGACGATGCTCTTCACCGAGCATCCGTTTCTCGACCGCTTCGAGCACGCCGCCAAGGCGGGTTTCCAGGCGGTGGAGTTCCTGTTCCCTTACGCCTGGCCGGCCGGCGAGATCAGGCAGCGCCTCGACGCGAACGGCCTGAAGCTGGTGCTGCACAACCTCCCGGCAGGCGACTGGGACGCCGGCGAGCGCGGCATCGCCTGCCATCCGGACCGGACGGTCGAGTTTCGCGAAGGCGTCGCGCGAGGGATCGCCTACGCCGGCGAGCTCGGCGTGGCGCAACTCAACTGCCTGGCCGGCAAGGCGCCGACAGGGCGACGACGAAAGACTTGGGGATCAGATCGCAAGTCCAGCCCCTGTCTTTGCTCTTGCCTTTCTTGTCAGTCTCGAGAACGCGTGTGGTCTTTGCCACCCACCCGTCCGCGGCGATCAGGTAAGCGTCGTCCTGCATGGTCTCGGTCCAGTAGTCCATCAGGTGCTAGTAGACGTCGTAGGCGTCGATCAGCGGCGCCGCCTGGAAGGCCGCGAGCAGGACTTCGGACACGGTCTCGATCAACGCCTTCGGATGATCGCCCTGGCCGAACCCGGTGAAGCGTGGCGCGATGGCCTGGCGCCACTTGTCGAACAACGCCGTCACGCTCTGGTTGAAGGCGATGAACTCGGGGTGGCCGAGGATGGCGAGCTGACTTCGGCGATGGGCAGCTTGAGGCGAGCGTAGCCGGGCCGGCCTGCCGACTCGAACAAGACGGCGCGCACGCCGGGCAGCACCTGCCAGTCGTCGGCGAATGCATCGAGGTCGCGCTCGGGGATGCCGCTCGCAGGTGGCCGTCGATGTCCTGCAGATTCTCGGGCTCGCTGCTGTCGATGTAGCGCGGCAGGTTGAGGTTGAAGTCGTTCTTCGAGTCAGCGATCTCGGCCAGTGGCACCATGCGGGCGTAGCGCGGCGTGTCGACCTGCCGAGTGAAGACGTCGACGATCCGGTGGATGTCTTGTTCGCGCAGGCGGTTCTTGTTGCCGTCCTTGAGGAAGGCCTTGGAAGCGTCGATCATGAATACGCCCTTGCACGCGGAAGCATTCTCCTTGTCGAGAACCACGATGCAGGCGGGAATGCCGGTGCGGTAGAACAGGTTGGTCGGCAGGCCGATGACGCCTTTCAAAATGCCGGAGCGCACAAGTTGCTTGCGGATCGCAGCCTCGGCATTGCCGCGAAACAGCACGCCGGGCGGCAGGATGCACGCGCCCTGGCC